>CALBDV010000127.1 GCA_937927565.1 uncultured Holophagales bacterium | reverse complement strand
GCGAGATCGGAGGAGGTCTCGTACCGCGGCGATTCGATCAGGAAGCGCCTTCGGCCAGGGGCGGGCCGCCGCGACGATCGATGCCGGAGTAACCGCCTCGGCATCTGTCGAGAACGCCTGCTGTGACTCCTCAGACATTCCACCGGGATTCTGGAACTCGGGCCGGATCCAGCGCACGAGGCCGCGTCGCTCCTCCGCGGAGCGCTCGGCATTGAGCGCCACGAGTCGCTCGAGGATCTCCTCGTCGGAGAGCGTCGCAGGCCACCCGTACGCGTCGAAGACCGCGGCGTCGAGGTCGTCGTGGAGCTGCTTCAGGACCGAGACGAGCCCTTGCTCGTGGATCGTCCTCTCCTTCGTCCTCAGCTCCTCGGCGAGGCGGAGCTTCTCGAGGACGTTGTACATGCCGGTGATCGTGAGGTCGGGGTGCTGGGCCTGCGGCCGTTTTCGGTGCGCGTCGAGCCGTTCGGCGATATTCCGGATTCGCTGCGCCTGGGCTTCGGTGCAGGCGGGGAAAGGGAATGGCAGAAAGCAGGTTGTGTTCGTCCAGGTGGGCCGATCCTCGAGGGTCCCGCCCGCCGCCAGAGCCCACGCGAGGTGGACCCGCGACGAGAGAGCGCCGAGGACGAGAGCATCGTCTGAGGCGATCGCGTAGAGCTTGTGGTCCGGGATCACCTCGGATGGCACGAACACGAAGGGCTTGTGCTTCGACGTCTCGATTGTCACGACGTACCGCGTGAGGCCCTGCACCGCTCGGCGGAGCTTTGGAGCGTTTTCGCCGAAGAGCCACCAGTTGCGACGACGGACCTCCCGGCGGTTCTGGTCGCGCTCCGGCTTTACGGTATGGAACACGTGCTGGTATAGGGCGGGGTAGAGGTCGCGGGCCTGCTCCGCTGTCCGCCCGAAGAAGTCAATCACGTATCGGGTTTCGGGTCGATGGGCGCTGTCGCGACCGATCAAGAAGGGACGCATCGCCTGCGGCAGTGCGTCGAGAGCGAAGCCGAGTGCCTCGACCCTCTCCCTATCGATCCGGAAACCATCCCCGAGCGGAATGACTCCCTGGAAGGAGAGGGGGGCGTTCGCCCGCAACGCGACGGCGGAAACCACGGCAGCTCCGGCTGTGAGATCAGAGTGAATATTTCCGGTCTTGCCCGGCAGCTCGACCAGGACATCATCGTCGGCTCCTACGGTTTCTCGAACGACCGTCCAGAGCTGCCCGGGCCCGTGGCCGAAGGCTCCGATCGTCATAGCGACGCGCACTGCAGCGCCGTCCGCCGACTCAACCCACGGGTGGTCCGGGACGGCGAAGACGATGTGGAGGGGCGGGGAGGCGTCGAGGTGACGCTGGACGATCTTGCGGTTGAACGTCTGCGTGATTGAGTTCGTCGTGATGAGACCGAACCGCCGGGTCGCACCGCTCCGCACCCGCTCGGCGGCCATGTCCCACCAGTACATGACGAAGTCGGCTGTCTCCGGCACGTCGTCGTGCACCTTTCTGAGCGCCTCGACGTAGCCGTCACCCAGGGCGGTCCGCATCCGCTTGTTCCCGATGAACGGCGGATTGCCGACGACGTAGTCCGCTCCCGGCCACTCGGCGCGTCGCGGGTTCACGTAGCGGACGACCGGCGTTCGCGCGGACTCGTCTGGGATCTGCACCCCGGTGACGGGGCTCCTCTTCGTCGTCTCGCCGTCCCAGGAGGTCACGGGCTGACCGTTCCCATCGAGGAGAGGCTCGACACGGTCGTAGGCGAGGACAGCGTCGCGGCACTCGATGTTGCCGTACTCGCGCAGCACCGGCTCCTGGATCACACCGCTGTCCCCCTTCGAGCGGAGCTGCCACTGGAGGTATCCGATCCAAAGGACGAGCGCCGCTATCTCCTTCGCCCACGGCTTGATCTCGAGGCCGTGGAACTGCGCCGGGGTGACGGTGAGCCCTGGGAGCTCGAGGGGTGCCTGCTTCTCCCCGAGGTCGGCGAGGAGCCCGAGGACCTCGCTCTCAAGGCGCTTCAGGAGGTCGAGCGTCACGTAGAGGAAGTTCCCCGTTCCGCAGGCCGGGTCGAGGACCCGCACCTCGCAGAGCTTCTTGTGGAATGTCCGGACGGCTCCCTTCGCCGCCGTTTCCTTCCCGGCCTCGGCGAGGTGGTACGCCTCAGCCCGGACAACGTCCCAGTCGGCCCGGAGCGGCTCCTCGATAGTTGCCCGGACGAGGCGCTCGACGTAGGCGCGCGGCGTGAAGTGCGCGCCGAGCGCATGGCGCTCCTTCGGGTCGAGGGCGCGTTCGAGAAGGGTGCCGAATATGGCGGGTTCGACGTCCACCCAGTCCGCCTTCGCGGCCTCGTGGAGGAGTTGGAGCTGCCTCTTCGAGAGGGAGAGCGCCTCGGGGTTCGCGAAGAGCCCGCCGTTGAACTGGAGGATCTTCCCTACGCCGAAGATGGTCCCGCCCGCGTCCATAGTCTGCCAAAGCGAGGACGCCTCCGCCGGGAACCGCTTCGGCGTCGCGATCCATTCGCGCTCGAGGGCCTTCACGAAGAGGCCTTCGGGCAGGAGCCCGACGTCCTCCGCGAACATCGTGAAGATGCAGCGCATGAGGAATGTCGCGATCCGCTCGCCGCTGTAGCCATCCGCCTCGAGACCGCGGGCAAGCTCCGCGAGGTGGGCGGCGATCTCGCGGGTGACCTTCGCGGCATTCCGGGTCGGGTCGAGGCGGTGCGGGTCGGTGAAGATCGTCCGGAGCGTGTCGGCGTGTGCGGGGAGATCCGCGAGGTAGATTCGGTGGCGTTTCGCGTCCGGGAAGTGGCGGAAGTTCCATGAGCCGTCGAATGTGGCGTAGAGGTCGAAGCAGTAGCCGATGTCGCAGACGACGAGGAACGGCGGCGGCTCGTCGAACGCTTGCGCGTACTGGCACGCCTGGCCGTAAGCCGCCTGCATCGCGAAACCCCACATCCCCGTCCCGCGCTTCGCAGTTCCGATCTTCTGGTCACCCGCTTCCGAGCCCTGCTTCGCCTCGAGGAGGAAGCAACCCTCCTTGTAGAGGTCGATCTTCCCGGTCGTCGTCCGGCCCCCCTCGTGCGGGGTAGGCGCGTCCTTCTCGAAGACGTAGCGATCCCTTTCCGCGTCACCCGTTGTGGGGTCCGGCCGCGGCACGCCGAGGGCGTCGCAGAGTTCCGAGAAGAACAAGTCCTTGTTCGCCCGCTCCGCGCCGGAAGACGCCTGCCAGCGGGCTACGAAGGCGGCGAGGCCGAGTGTGGTTGATCGTGTCGAGAAGGTCACACACAGCAGGATAGCGGCGACGCAGTGCTCGCGTCGACTCGACAGGGGCCGGCAAGCCTGGTTCCCTGGGACTTTGAGGCTACGGATCGGCTGCCTGGGTGGCTTGCGATGGGTTCTCCAGTCCACGTCCAGAAGCTTGGCCTACGAGGTCCCGACCGATACCTCGACGTCCCCAAGCCGTAGCCGGTCCCCGGGCGAGAGCAGGATCGGCGTCCGATCCGGAAGCCGCACCCATCCGTGCCCGTTCATGCGCCACGTCCCGTTCCGCCCGAAGGACTCGACGAGGAGGTCCGGGCCGATCTTCCTGAAGGCGGCGTGAGCGCCACTGACCTTCGGGCTGCCGCCGAGGTGCGCACGCCCGACGCGAACGGAGGCCTCGTCGATCGGGATGACACGGCCGTCACGGAGGCGAAGGAGCCAGTCGGGGAATCCGCCGCCGCATGCCGGACAGGCGATCTTGGACGGGTCGACGAGGAAGGGCATGGAGCAGT
>CALBDV010000126.1 GCA_937927565.1 uncultured Holophagales bacterium | reverse complement strand
GGGGAAGCCGAGATCGTCGTCGGCGACCGCGGAGTCGCGACGAAAGCGGATTTCTCGCCCGGGAAGCGGCTCGTCCAGCGGCTCGGGTCGTGGGTGGTGAGGCGCGCTTCCGGGACCGACGTCCCCGACGCCACGTCGGGCTTCCGGGCCCTCACACGCGAGGCGGCGCTCCGGCTGAACGTCTACACGCGGATGACCTACACGACCGAGACGCTGATCCAGGCCGGACACAAGAACATGGCGGTCCGCTCCGTCCGCGTCGGCACGAACCCGCCCGTCCGGCCTTCGCGGCTCTTCCGGCGGACGTCGCGCTACGTCCTCGTTCAGGGAGCCAACATCCTCCGGATGTCCGCCCTCTACAAGCCGCTCCCCGTCTTCCTGGGGCTGTCGGCGCTTCTCTTCCTTCTCGGGACGGGGCTTTTCGGACGGTACGCGTGGATCCTCCTGACCGACCCGACGCCCGGCGCGCACCTGCAGTCGCTCCTTCTCGCCACGGTCTTCCTCGTCGGCTCCTTCCTCTCCTTCCTGACGGGACTCCTCGCCGACCTGATCTCGATCAACCGGGCACTCCTGGAGGAGATCCTCCTTCGCCAGCGACGCCACGAGGCGGCACGGGGCGCCGAAGACCGTGACGACACCCGGGGCTGAACCGGAAACGGGGAATCGTCCGCCCCTGCTCCCCTTCCTGCGCCGACTTGCGCTGACGCTCCTCTGGCTCGTCCTCCTCGCCGTCCTCGCCCGGCAGGTCGCCCACGCTCCCGCCGACGTTCTCGGCCGCCTCAGGAGCGCGCGTCCGGAGCTTCTCG
This sequence comes from uncultured Holophagales bacterium, assembly GCA_937927565.1. Lineage (GTDB taxonomy): Bacteria > Acidobacteriota > Thermoanaerobaculia > UBA5066 > UBA5066 > UBA5066. The sequence continues at coordinate 16,087 of CALBDV010000126.1, read as the reverse complement.
CTGCGGGGGCCGTCATCTACGCGCTCGGGTTCGCCGCCCGCGCGGCGCGCCTCAACCTCCTCCTCCCGCCGGCCGACCGGATTCCCTTCGCCCGCGCCTGGGCCGTGTCGGGCGCGACGACGTTCCTCCTCCAGGTCCTCCCCTTCCGCGGGGGCGAGGTGGCAAGCTGGGCGCTCTACCGTCGCGTTCTCGGGACGGGATGGGCGCGTTCCGGGGCGGTCTTCGTCCTCGTGAAGACTCTCGACAGCGCCGCTTTCCTCCTCGCCGGCCTCGCGGGGGCCGCGGCTCTCGCCGTCAGGAGCGGCGTCCCGGTCCTCGGTGGCGCAACGGCCGCGGCCGTCGGCGCGGGAACGGTCCTCCTCGTCCTGATGCCGCGCCTCGGCCTCCCGGTCGCCGAAGCGGCTGCACGCCGGTTCCGCCTGCGGCCGCGGCTCGCGCGAGGGCTCGGAGAGCTGGCCGAGGGGCTGCGCGTCGCCCGCGATGCTCCGCGCGCCTACCTGCTCGCATTCGCCGGGGCGATCGCGTTCCTCGCCGGCCATTTCGCGGCGCTGACGCTCCTCTTCTCCGCGCTCGGCCTGACGCCCTCGCTTCCCGCGCTGGCGCTCGCGTCGCTCGCGTCGGTCCTCTCGGCCGCCGTCCTCCCGTCACCCGCCGGCACGTTCGGACCGATGGAATCGGGCTTCGCGGCGGGACTCGCGCTCGAAGGGATACCGGTCGTCCTCGGCGCCACCGTCACGGGCGCGGTCCACCTGCTGACGACGCTCGCCTGCGGGGTCGTCGGTCTGCCGCTCCTGCTCCGGCGCGGACGTTCGAACGAAGGGTGAGATTGGAGCCGGGCCGGCCACTTCCTCCCGGGATGCGCCATTTCGCCGCTGGGCTCGTTTCACTCGCGCTCACCACAGGCGCCTGGCCAGCACCTGCCGCCACGCGCGGAGAGCTCCTCGCAGCCGCGACGCGGGTCGCCGACCGCCTTGCCGCCGTGAAGCCGCTGGGCCGGAACTGGGAGGACGTTCCGTATCTCTCGGGTGCGCTTCTCCTCGCGGACGAGATCGAGCGAGACCGGCCGGGGGCGGGGGCGCCGCTTGCATCGAGGGTCGAGGCCGCCATCGGCGGTGGCAACCCTGTCGTCACCCACGGCGACTACGCTGGCTACGCCCAGGCCGCTCTGGAGCTCTACGCCAGGACGCCTCCCGCCGACGAGGCACGACGCGCAGCGCTCCTCGCCGCCACGGACGGGCCGCTCGCCTTCGCACGCCGCGCGCTTCGGACGCCTCCCGCCGCCGGCCCCCCCGTTGAACCCTGGTGGGTGGAAGGCGGCTACGGCGTCCGCTTCTGGCAGGACGACCTCTTCACGCAGCCGCCCGGGCTTGCGATGCGCGGGTCCTCGCGAGACGGAATGCCGGCCGACGCCGAGGCTCGAGCCCTCGCGTACGAGTGGATCGAGGCCTACGTCTTCGACCACCGTCCAGCCTCGCTCGACGAACGCGAGCGGGCGGTTCCGAGCGCCCGAAGCCGGGCCGGCTTCCTCCTCTGGGACCCGGCGCGCGAGCTCTTCCGCCACGATCCGTCCGGCACGACCGACGGCCCCTTCTGGGGGCGCGGAAACGGCTGGGTCGGCTTCGGCCTCGCGACGGCGGCCCGGTTCCTCGACGCCCCGTACGACGCCGGACGCTACGAATCCGTCCTCGACCGAACGGCCATTCGTGGCCTCCTGTCCCGCCTCGCAGGCTCGCTCGCGGCCCGGCGGACGTCCGACGGCGGCTGGGGAACGGACCTGCTGCGCTTCGACGACCAGGCCGCCGAGAGCTCGGCCACGGGTCTGATCACGTTCTTCCTCGCGCGGGGCATGAACGAGGGATGGCTCGACCGCGAGGTCTACCTTCCCGTCGTCCTGAAGGCGCAGGCCCTTCTCATCTCGCGCGTCGACGCCGAAGGAGACCTCACCGGGATCCAACCACCGGGAACGGGTCCCGACGGCACGGTCACCTCGTCCGACGACCCGGTCGTCAACGTGAACTACGGCGTCGGAGCCTTCCTCCTGGCAACCGCCGAGCTATCCCGCCTCCCCGCCGCCGAGCTGGCCCGAATGGAGGAAGAGGCGAGCCGGCCCGTCGACCGCGACCCTCTGAGCCGGACCTGGCTCGCCGGAGTTCCTCCGCGGCTCGAGCCTGTCGAGCTCACCCTCTCGAACCGGAACGACATCGAGGTCCGCGCCGAGTTCGAGCAGCGGGACCGGACCGGCCGGCTTCTCGGCCCGGCAGACCAGGTTCTCGTCGCACCGGGCACCACCGTCTCACTCGAAATCGGTCTGCCGGCCCCCCGCACTCGCCCGACGTCGCTCGTCACGATACGTGCCACGCGAGACCTCGAAGTCTCGATCCTCGCGGTGAAGAAGACGGGCGCCCTCGAAGCCTCACGGTGGAACGACGAACTCCGGCCGCCGTCGTTCCATCCGATCGCGGCAGTGCCGCTCTTCGCGGCACTGACCAGACGATGAGAGGCCTTAGCCCGCCGTCTTGACGGTGGCGAGTCGCCGCGACCCGGGGGAGACGATCTCCTGGCCAAGGCGGCAATAGGGACAGTCCGCCTCGCTCCACGTCGGGACCTCCATCCGGAGGACCGCCCGGAACGGCAGCCCCTCGAGGCTCTCCGTCCCGCCGCCGGCAGCCGCCCCCCTGCGGTCGACGACCGCGGCGCAGGCGACCGGCTCGGCTCCGAGGCTCCTCACGAGCGCCAGGACCTCGCGCGTCGAGCCTCCCGTCGTCACGACGTCCTCGACGACGACGACCCGCTCGCCCGGCTCGAGCCCGAGGCCGCGACGGAAGGCGAACGCCCCCTCGACCCGTTCGGTGAAGATCGCCCGGCGCGAAAGGGCGCGTCCCACCTCGTGGCCGATGATGAGCCCTCCCATCGCCGGGGAGACGACGACGTCGATCCCCAGGGGCGCGAGCGCCTCTCCGAGAGCGGCGCCGAGCGCGCCGGCGCGCGCGGGCCACTGGAGGACCTTCGCGCACTGGAGGTACTTGTCGGAATGAAGGCCGGAGGAGAGCTTGAAATGGCCCGAAAGGAGGGCCTCGGTCTCCTCGAAGTGGCGGAGCGCTTCCGTTGCGTTCATGCCGTTGCGTCCTCGCGTTTCTTCAGGCCGTACCGGTCCATCTTCTTGTAGAGGTTCGACCGCGGGGTCTCGACGGCCTCGGCCGTCCGGGTCACGTTTCCGCCGTTCTCGGCGAGCTTGGCGACGATGTAGAGCTTCTCGGCCTCGTCCTGGAAATCCTGGAGGGTCTTCACGTCCAGGAGGCGGCGCCAGACCTCGTCCGCAGCCGGCGCGCCGGGTCCCACGGCCGCCGGAGCTTCGGAGGACGCCTCATCCGCTGCCGCCTCCGGCTCACCTTCGCGGACGACACGCCCACCCCGGACGACGACCGGGCCTTCGGGCCTCGCCTCGCCGGGAATCTCGACGTCGACGGAGTCGACGACGTCGCCGTCGGCCATGATCATCAGCCGCTCGACGTGGTTCTTCAGCTCCCGGACGTTTCCGGGCCATGGGCGTGCGGCCAGCGCCATGAGCGCCTCGTCGGTGAAGCGCTTCGGCCGGTAGTTGTTCGTCCGTGCGAAGAGCTCGGCGAAGTGGAGGACGAGGGCCGGGACGTCCTCGGGGTGCTCGGCGAGGGCGGGGGTCTTCAGCGGGATGACGTTCAGACGGTAGAAGAGGTCCTCGCGGAACTTCCCCTGCCGGATCATCTCCGTCAGGTCGCGGTTCGTCGCCGCGATGACCCGCACCTTGACCCGGACGACCCGCGGGCTCCCGACCGGCTCGACCTCGCCCTCCTGCAGGACCCGGAGGACCTTCGCCTGCGCGGAGAGGGACATGTCGCCGATCTCGTCGAGGAAGATCGACCCGCCGTCGGCCTCGACGAACTTCCCCACCTGCTTGCGCTCGGCGCCGGTGAACGACCCCTTCTCGTGCCCGAAGAGCTCCGACTCGATGAGCGTCTCGGGAATCGCCGCGCAGTTCACCTGGATGAACGGCCCGTTCCTCACCGCCGAGCCCTCGTGGATCGACCGGGCGACGAGCTCCTTGCCCGTCCCGCTCGGCCCGACGATGAGGATCGTCGCCGGGGTCGGCGCGGCGCGCGCCACGTCGGCGAGGAGCTTCTTCACCACGGGGGCGTCGCCGACGAGGCGCGTCAGGCCGAGGCGGCTGCGCAGCTCGAGGTTCTCGCGGGTGAGGCGGGAAGCGTCGAGGACGCGGCGGAGGGCGTTGAGGACGTGCTCGGTCGCGAGCGGCTTCTCGAGGAAATCGTTCGCGCCGGCCCGGATCGCCTCCATGGCCGTCCTCACGTCGCCGTGCCCCGAGATCATGACGACGGGGGTCGTGAGGCCCCGCTTTCGGATCTGGGCGAGCGTCTCGAGGCCGTCCTGCCCCGGCATCTTGATGTCGAGCAGCAGGGCGTCGTGATCGGGAGCTTCGGCCACGGCATTCGGCCCCGCGGAGACGGCCGTCACGTCGAAACCCTCGTCGAGCAGGATTTCCCGGAGCGACTCGCGGATGTCGCTCTCGTCGTCGCAGATGAGAATCCTCTGGGCCATCGACGCTGAGGATACGACGACCGTCAGGGAGTTTTCGGGGCCGGCGGCGCCCCGGGTCTCCCGAGCTTCTCGAACGGCACGTCGAGGAGCGGGTAGTCGCGCCAGTCCTTGAAGTCGAAGTGCCACCACTCCCACGGGTAGACGAAGAACCCCTCGCGCTCCATCGCTCCCCGGAGGAGGTCCCGGCGGTCGATCTGCTCCTTCGTCCCCCCCTCCCACGTCGCGTAGGAGCGGGGGCTGAACTCGTCGTACCCGGACCCCATGTCGGCGGCCTTGCCGGTGTCGAGGTGGTAGAGCGTGAGGTCGACCGAGCAGCCGCGGTTGTGCCGCGAGCCGCGCGCGGGGTTGGCGACGAAGAGCTTCTTGTCGGCGGGCGTCGCGTCCCAGAACGCCTTCGTCACCGCCCAGGGGCGGTAGCCGTCGAAGACCATCAGGCCGTAGCCCTTCTCGGCCAGCTTTCGGTGGACCCTCGCGACCGCCTCGGCGGCAGGACGCTGCAGGAACGCCCGGGCCTCCCCGTAAACGGGCACTCCCAGGAAGTTGTCGCTCCGCGCATAGCGGACGTCGAGCCGGATCCCCGGCTCGAGGACCGTCAGCTCGACGAGGTCGGGGGCCCGAAACGTCCCGGCCTCCACGGGAGGCCCAGCCGGCGCGGGGGCGGGAAGCGCGACGGCGAGAATCAGCGAAGCGAAGAGGCGTGTCATCCTGGAATTGGGGTCAGGTCTTGATTATCTATTATAGGCATATCAGGACAGTGGAAGCCTCTTCAGGACGAGAACGGTGAAGTCGTCGGCGTACTGGGCGGAGCCGCAGAACTCGGCCGTGGCCCGCACGACCTCCTCGATCAGGAATTCGCTCGTGAGCTGACGCGATGCGCACACCACGCCGGCGAGGCGATCGACTCCGAACTCCTCGCCCCCCGGTCCCTCTGCCTCGACGACGCCGTCGGTGAAGAGGACGAGGGAGTCTCCCGGCTCGACGGTCACCTCTCCGGCAAGGTACCGGGCTCCCGCGAGGAGGCCGAGGGGCGGCCCGCCGGTCGTCAGCTTGGAATACCGGCCGTCCGCGCGGACGAGCAGCGGTGGAGTGTGCCCGCAGTTGGCGTAGTCGAGGTGTCCCCGGTCCGCGTCGAGGACGCCGTAGACCGCGGTGACGTACTCCGTCGGTGCCATTCTCTCGCGGAGGAGGAGGTTGGCAGCGGCCGCCGTCCGAACCGGCTCGGGCTCCCCCTCCACCTGGCTTCGCAGGATGGCGCGGAAGGTCGTGAGGGTCATCGCTGCGAGGCTCCCCTTCCCCGACACGTCCGCGACGACGAGGCCCAGCCTTCCGTCGGCGAGAGGAATGTGGTCGTAGTAGTCCCCGCCGATCTCGTAGCGTGGACAGGAGAAGCCTGCGGCATCCCAGCCGGGGATGCCGGGCCAGGCTCTGGCGCCCGTCTGCCCCCCGGTTTCGAGCGCGAGGCGGAGCTGCTCCTCGAGACGCTCTTTCTGGACGAAGAGGCGGTAGAGGATCGCCTTCTCGACGGCGATGGCGGCCGCGTCCGCGAAGAGGCGCAGCGTCTCCACGTCTTCCTCGCCATAGACGCCGGGTTCGTCGCTCTCGAGGTTCATCGCGCCGACGAGACGCCCTCCGGCATACACCGGGACGGCCAGCTCCGACCGCGTCCCGGGACGCCCCATCACGTACCGCGGGTCGAGGCGAACGTCGGGCGCCACGGCGGCCTCGCCGGTCTGGAGCGCGTACCCGACGAGCCCCTGTCCCAGGGCGAGCAGCCGGTCGATGTCGGGAAGCGGTCCGTCGAATCCTCGTCGAACCGTCGCCGCGATCTTCCTCCACGAGACTCCGTACCCCGGGAAGACCTCCTCCCGGTTCAGGACGAAGATCCCGGCGGCGTCGTACCCGACCGCGGACCGGAGCGTGTCGAGGAGCCGGCCGAGCACTTCGTCGAGATTGAGCGTTCCGTCCAGCTCGTGCGCGATCCTCACGAGAAGCCGATTCCGCGCCTCCCCCGTCATCCCCCGCCCGGGTCGGACGCCGCCGGTCGCCGCCGAGTCCATCTCGGGAGATTATCAGGGTCAGGTCTTGATTTTCTATTCTAGGCCGCCTCCCGGGGCTCGGCTCCGGCATAATTCCCTGCTCACGAGGCCCGGCATGCTCGCTTTCGCCCTCATTCTCGCGCTCCTGCTTCCACTGGCGGCGACGACCGCGACGGCGGCCTCTCCGACGCCCGCACCGACGGCGCGCCCCGCTCCCGCCCTCGGCCGCTCGAGCGAGCCGGCCCGGCCGAGGACGCTGTCCGAACACGCCGCGCTCATGAAGGCGAAGGGGACACCGGCGAAGCAGGTCTCGTTCGACGACGTGCAGACCGTCGACCCGGCGGACGTTGCGGAAGCCTCCGCGCCCCACTCGGGAGCCCAACCGCGCGCAGCCTCCACCGCGTCCAAGGGCGAAAAGGCCGCGGGCAGCGACGCCGAAGCAGCCCGGGCCCAGCGTCGCATGGACAAGGCCGTCGCGAAGGGCCTCTCCGTCCCCGAGCGGACTCGAAGCTCGAACCGCGACCGCGCGCGCCGCGAGTGGGACGAGGCCGCCGATGCCTGCCGGAAGACGCCCGGATGTACCCCGCAATACCGAGACGACGCGAGCTACGGCGGGAACAAGCCGCTCAAGACGGACCAGGAGCTCATCGAAGACATCCGCAAGCGCGGCTTCTCCGAGCCGCATCCCCTCCCGAAGTAGTCAGGGTCAGATCTTGATTCGAAGGAGAAGGATTGGCGGAAGCGTGTGGGAGTCGAACCCACCCGCCGCTCCTCTCGGAGCGTGCACGCTGGTTTTGAAGACCAGGAGGGCCACCGGACCCCGTGCGCTTCCGCGCCGGATTCTACGCGGAGAAGGGATGGCCGGGCCGTGACGCGAGTCCTTTTCGTCGAAGGGAGGGACGAGACCGCCCTCCGGTCCTTCGCCCTTGAACTCGTTCGCCCCTGGCGCCTGCTCGCCCGCCCCGAGCAGGGGCTTTTCCTCCTCGAGGTGACCCAGCCCGGGGAGGAGACCGAGCGCGCCGCGGCTGCGCTCGCGAGCGTCCGTGCCTGGACGTTCGACGTCGTCGGCGAGCACCCCGGCGGCTAGACTGCGCCTCATGGCCGACACCGTTTCGCGCCGCGTCGTCGTCGGGGTCTCGGGCGCTTCCGGGATTCCTTACGCAAAGGACCTCCTCGAAACCCTCCGCCGCTTCGCGGCCGTCGAGGTCCACCTCGTCGCGACGGACGGGGCGAGGCGCGTCGCCACCGACGAGCTCGGGTTGCCCTTCGACGAGCTCGCCGCCCTCGCCGACGTCGTTCACCCGAACAAGGACATCGGCGCCGCGATCGCCTCCGGCTCCTTCCGGACGGCCGGGATGGTCGTCGTCCCGTGCAGCGCGACGACCCTCTCGAAGGTCGCCTACGGCATCTGCGACAACCTCCTGACCCGCGCGGCCTACGTTCACCTGAAAGAGCGGCGCACTCTCATCCTCGTACCGCGCGAGGCGCCCCTGCCCCTCCCGACCCTCGAGGCGATGGTGAAGGCCTCACAGGCCGGAGCGACGATTCTGCCCGCGTGCCCAGGCTTCTACACCCGGCCGAGGACGATCGACGACCTCCTCGGCTTCGTCACCCAGCGGATCCTCGACCTCCTCGGGATCGAGGCCGCCCGCGCCCCCCGCTGGAAAGAGGACTGACCCCCAGTCCGCCCTCATCCCCGTACACTCGGCGGGATGGCGGCGAGTCCCGGCCACTCACTGTTCGTCGGCGACTTCGCCGCGCTCGAGGTGCGATTCTTCGACGAGGTCCGCTCTCTCAAGGCGACCGACCCGCTCCGGGCCGTCGACGTCCTCGTCGGCTCGAACCTCCTCGGCGTCTACCTGAGGCGCCGTGCGGCTGAGGCGTTCGGCGGCATCGCCAACCTCCGCTTCCTCACGTTCCTCGACCTCGCGCGCGAGCGGCTCCGGGAACCCGACCCGCGACCGCCGCTGCCGACCCTCGGCGAGGCGCTCCTTGCGCGGCGGGCGCTCGTCGAGACCCCCGAAGGTGACGTCTTCGACGTCCTCAGAGAGCGCCCCTCGACCGCAGCCCTCCTCGTGCGGACGGCCGCCGACCTGCGCGGCGCGGGCATCGCCGCCTCGGTCCTCAGGGACCTCTCCCCGAAGGTCGCGCGCACGGGCGATCGCGCCGCGTTCCTCGCAAACGTCGCAACGGTCCTCTGCCGTCTCGAGACCCTCCGGAGTGCCTTCGCCGACGCCGACGCCGCGCTCGAGAGAGCTGCGCTCGAAAGCGGACCGACCCGCTCCGAGCCGCTTCTCGTCTACGGCCTCTACGACCTGGGAGGCGTTCGCGAGGCCCTCCTGTCCGTCATCGCCCGGGAGCGTCCCGTCCTCGCCTTCGTCCCTTCGGACGGGGCCCCCGAGGAGTCGGGCGACGGCATCCCGCTGGTCCGCGCGGCCCTCTTCTCGAAGCTCCTGGGCGTGGCCGCCCTGGACGCGGGCCCGACACCCGCGTCTTTCGAGACGGACGTCGTCGTCGCGCCGTCCGACCTCTCCGAGGCGCGCGAGGTCGTTCGCGAGATCCTCAGGGCCGTCGACGACGGCGTCCCGCTCTACCGGATCGCCGTCCTCGTCCGCGATCCGGTGCGGCAGGAGCCCGCAATCGTGGCCGAGCTCACGCAGCGGCGGATCCCGTTCTTCCGGCCGGCCGGGATCGGTTTCTCCCGAACCCCGATGGGGCGCGCCGCCTTCGGCCTTCTCGAGCTCCAGGCCGGCGGATTCGAAACCGAGTCCCTCCTCGCGCTCGTCGACGTCCTCGAGGCGCTCGGCCTCGCAGCAGCCGGCTCCCGCGCACGCGTCGCACGGGCCCTCGTGGAGCTGCGCGCCCGCGGGGGATGGGATGACCTTCGGAGACGTCTCCGCACTCGGCTCGCACGCCCCGCGCCGGAAGAGCCCGCCGAGGCCGAGGGGCGCCTCTCGCGGCGGGAGGCCCGTCTCCGGCTCGACCTCGCCGCCCTCGGCGCCATCATCGACCTCCTCGATCCCGTCCTGCCCGAAGCAACCCCCGCCTCGTGGCGCGCGTGGGGGCAGCGGCTGGCCGCGTCCTTCGAGGAACTCCTCGGAGGACTTCCCACCGCAGAGGAGCTGGCGAGCGCCGCCGCGCGTCTCGAAGACCTCGAGAGGGTCGAGCCGGGCGCACTCGTCGCCGCTTCCGAGGTCCTTCCGCTCCTCGGACGAGCGCTCGAGGAGACCCCCGTCCGGCAGGGCCGGTTCGAGCGCGACGGTCTCGCCCTCCTCGCACCCGTCTCCGCCCGCGGTCTCTCCTTCGACGTCGTCCTCGTCCCCGGGCTCGTCGAGCAGTCGTTTCCCCGCGTCGGGCGGCCCGATCCGCTCCTCTTCGACGCGGAGCGCGCCGAGCTGTCGCGTCTCACGAGGCGGCCGCTCGCACCGCGCACGGGCCGGCGCCACGCCCGGGAGGAACGCTTTCTCTTTCACCTCGCAACCAGCTCCGCGCGACGCCGGCTCGTTCTCCTCGCCGCGCGGCGCGAAGCCGCCACCGATCGGCCGCGCCTCCTCTCTCCGTTCCTCGTCGATCTTCTCGAGAGGCGCGCCGGGCACCCCGTCTCCGAGCCCGATCTCGCCGACCCCGCTCTCGCGGATCGCCTCTCGGTGCGGTGGATACGCCTGGGACGGCCTTCAACGGCCGAACCTCCGGTCGACGGCGAAGAGGCGCTCCGCCGCGCGCTGGCGCTCTCGCCGCGGCTGGCCGCCGCTCTCCCTCCAGGCCTCGAGCCGCTCGAGCGGGCGCTCCGTCGGGGACGGGCCCGTGCCGAGGGCCGCTTCACGGAGTACGAGGGGCGGCTCTCCCGTACACCGCGCCGTCTCCTCTTCGGCGACCGCCCTCTCTCACCGAGCCGCCTCGAGAGGCTCGCCTCCTGCGCCTACCGGGCCTTCCTGATGGACGCCCTCGGCCTCTCCGCGCCCCAGGAGCCTCCCGACGAGCTCGCCCTGGACGGCCGGACCGTGGGCGAGCGCGCCCACGCGGCGCTGGAAACCCTCGCCGCCGAAGCGATGCGCGGCGGCACGTCCCTGGCGGACGTCCTGGCGTCGCGCGCGGACGACGAAGCAGAGCGGCAGATGAAACGGTTCTTCGCCGAATGGGAGATGGACCTCCCGCCCGTCCTCGCCGAAGCGGCGACCGCCCGGCTCGCGGGCCTCCTCCGCGCCGTCGCCGAGCTCGAAACAAGAAGAAAGGACCCGCTCCCGCTCGCCGGGACCGAGGTCCGCTTCGGCCTTTCCGCGGGTCTCGAAGCCTCCGCGGGAGACGGTCTCGCCCTCGTCTCCCTCACCGGCCGAATCGACCGGCTCGACCGGGACGGCGCCGAGGCACGGGTCGTCGACTACAAGTTCAGCCGCCCGTCGCCCTTCGGTACGACGAACCGGAAGCGCTACCGGATCGCGGGAGGAGAGAAGGTCCAGCTCGCCGCGTATGCCCTCGCCGCACGGGCTCTGGGCGCCTCCTCCATCTCGTCCGAGTACCTCTTCGTCTACCCCGAGAAGGCGGGCGGCGAGCCCGGGGCCGTCTCCGTCGCGTTCGACGCGGCCGCCACCTGCGAGGCGGTCGAGTCTCTCGGCCGCGCGATCGCCCTCCTCGACGCCACGATCCGGGCCGGGGACCTCCTGCCGCGCACCGAATCGCTCTCGGCAGGCGAGAGCCTCTGTTCTCAGTGCGACGTCGCGGCCGTCTGCGGGCCCGGGCACCGGCGGGTCTACGACGTCAAGCGCGCGGGCGAGACCGCGTCCGACCCCGGCGCGCCCCTCCTCGCGCTCGAGGCGATCCCGTGACGCCGCTCGCCGACGCTGCCGCGCGCGCGACCGCCGTCAACGACGTCGAGCGGTCGCTCCTCGTCGAGGCCTCCGCGGGGACCGGCAAGACGAAGACCCTCATCGACCGGATCCTCCGGCTCGTTCTCGACGCCGGGGAGCCGCTCTCCTCGATCGCCGCCATGACCTTCACGGAGAAGGCCGCGGGCGAGATGAAGGAGCGGCTGAGGAAGCGCATCGACGAGGAGGCGCGGGATACGCGGGACCCGGCCCGCCGGGCGCGGGCCGAGCGCGCGCGCCGCGACCTGGACAGCGCCGAGGTCTCGACGATCCACTCCTTCTGCTCGCGCCTCCTCCGCGAGAGGCCGGTCGAGTCGCACGTCGACCCCGATTTCGTCACCCCGGAGGACGGGGTCGCGCGGGAGCTCTTCGAGGAGGTCTTCTCGGCCTGGATCGACGAGGAGGCCCGCGCGAACGGCCCGGTCACCGACGCCCTCCGCCTCGGCCTCGCTCCCGGGGCGCTCCGCGAGCTCGCCGCGACGCTTCACGAGGAGAGGACGCTCGTCCTCTCCTGCCGGATCCCCGACGACCCTCTCCCGTTCGTTCGGATGGAGATCGAGAGCCTGGTCCGCGACGGCGACCGCCTCGTGGGAGAAGTTCCTTCCGGCTACCGGGATGACCCGAAAGTCCTCCTCCTCCGGTCGGCCCTCGACGAAGTCCGGTCCCTACTTCCGCTCGGCCTCGAGGAGCTCGCCGCGTTCCGGCCCGTCACGAAGATCGACTTCCGGCCCGGGAAGAAGGCCTTCTTCACGGGAGACCTCAAGACGGACGCCAGCGCCTTCCGCGACGAGTGGAAGGCCCTCTCGGCCCGCCTCGCGTTGCTCCCCCGCGAGAGGCTCCTCGCCGCCGTCGCCGTCTCCGTGAGGGACGGCTTCCTGCCGCGCCTGGCGGCCGAGAAGGAGAGACGCGGCCTCCTCGACTTCGACGACCTGCTCCTGGCGGCGCGCGACCTTCTCCGCCGTTCCCGCGCGGCGCGCGAGCACTTCCAGGAGCGCTTCCCCCACCTCGTCGTCGACGAGTTCCAGGACACCGACCCCGTCCAGGCCGAGATCGTCCTGCGCCTTGCGGCGCCGCCGGGCGAGCAGGACCCCGAAAGGTGGGACGACCTCGAGCCGGCGGCGGGGGCGCTCTTCCTCGTCGGAGACCCGAAGCAGTCCATCTACCGCTTCCGCAGGGCCGACGTCGAGACCTACCGCCGCGTCGCGGACGGGCTCGGCGCGAGCGCCCGCCTCTCCCTCGTCACGAACTTCCGCTCCGCGCCCCGCATCCTCGACTTCGTCAACGGCGTTTTCGACACGGTCTTCGAAGGAGCGAAAGACGAGCCCTGGGAGGTCGGGAACGCGCCGCTCGTGCCACGCCCCGAACCGGGCGACGACGCGATGCCCGGCCAGGTCCTCTACCTCGCGACGCCCGAGCTCCCGGCGCAGAGCGACGAGGAAGCACCCGGGGCCGCCGGAAACGACGGAGACGAGGACGACTCCGCCGACGCGAAGGCCACGATCCAGGAAGCGCGGGCCGTGGCGAACCTCCTCCTCTCGCGCTTCTCCGGCGGCGGTTTCCGGGGCACCGCAGTCCTCCTCGGCTCCAACGACGCGATCGACCTCTTTCAGGAGGTCTTCCGCGACGCGGGAATCCCGGCCGTCCTCGACGGCGGCGTCAGCTTCTACCGGCGCGAAGAGACGGCCGCCGTCGTCGCCGCGCTGCGGGCCATCGACGATCCGTCGGACTCCGTCGCCACCGTCGCGGCGCTCAAGTCCTTCCTCTTCGGCCTGACCGACGTAGAGCTCCTCGACGCGTCCGAGGCCGGCACGCTCTTCGACGAACCCGGAACGGCTCCATCCGAGGGGCCCGTCGCCGCGGCGCTCGCGTTTCTCGGCTCGCTCCGCGCGCGGCGGCTCGCCCGCCCCCTCGCCGAGACACTCCTCGACCTGCTCGCGACGCGCCGGGTGCTCGCCGCCGTCGAGAACGGAGCCGTCGTCAACGGCCTCCAGGCCTCGGCGAACCTCGACCGGCTCCTCGTCCTGGCCCGCGCCCTCGACGCCGAAGGGCTCCCCTTCCGGGAGGCCGTCGCGCGCCTCGGTCTCCGCCTCGAGGAGAAAGTCCCCGAGCCCCGGGCCTTCGAAGAAGACGACGACGCCGTGCGGCTCCTGACGCTCCACAAGGCCAAGGGGCTCGAGTTCGACACGGTCGTCGTCGCGGGACTCGGATTCCGGGACCGCGAGAAGGTCGCGGCCCGCCGCAGCCTCTTCTACGACCGGGCGGGAGGCACCCTCGCGCTCCGCCTCCCGGTTGCCGGAGTCACCGTCGGCACGCCCGGACTGCGCTTCGTCGCCGCTGCCGACGAGCTGAGGCAACGGGCCGAGGAGAAGCGGCTCCTCTACGTCGCGCTCACCCGCGCGAAGAAGAACCTCGTCCTCTCCTGGTTTCGCAGGCGCCGGACGCTGAAGAGCGGCGACGTCTCGGACCCGATCGGGAGAAGCCTCCTCCGACCCATCGCGTTCGCGGAGGATCCTCCCGCCCGGCTCGCGCCGCTCGTCGAAGTCGTCTCCCCCGACGTCTCCATCCCGTCCGCACCCGTCGCCACCGCTCCGCCGGAAGCCGTCGTCGACCTCTCCGCCGTGATGGCCGAGGCCGAGACCCGCCTGGATCGGGCCCGCGCAACCGCCTCGCGCCCTCTCCGCCGGTCCGGCGAGAAGGACGGGCTCTGGCGGCCCGGCGCGTCCCCCGGGCCGGCCTCACCCGAGGACCTCCCCTCCCTCGAACGCAGCGAGGAAGTCCAGGCCCGCGCCGTGAGGCTCGGCTCGGCCGTCCACGAAGCGATGGAGCTCCTTCTCGACCCGGAGCGCACGCCGCCTTCCTCTGCCGAAGCCGCGGTTGCCGCCGTGTTGCCAGCTCTCGATCCGGCCGGAGAGGCCGAGGCCGTCTCGCTCGTGGAGCGCCTCCTCGCTCACCCCGTCGTGGCCCGCGCCCGCGTCTCGCGCCGCCGCTTCGTCGAGCTGCCGGTCCTCTTCCGGGACGATGCGCTCGAGGGCTCACCCCTCGTCGAGGGAAAGATCGACCTCCTCTTCGAGGAGGACGACGGCTGGGTGGTCGTCGACTGGAAGACCGACCGGGTCTCGACGGCCGCCGCCCGCGCCGAACGGGAGACTCTCTACACCCCGCAGCTCGAGAGCTACTCCCGGGCCCTCATCGCCGTCCTCGGGCCAGGCACGATCGTCAAGGAGATGGTCCTCGCCTTTGCCCGGGGCTGAAGGGCCTGACGGCCTCAGCGGCCCGACGTCTCCTCCGGGAGCTTCCCCTGGTGCTTGATGACGAGCCCCTCGGCGATGAAGATCGTCTCCTCGGCGACGTTCGTCGCGAGGTCCGCCACGCGCTCCAGGTTCTTCGAGATCGACATGATCTCGATCGACCGGCTGATGAGCGCCGGGTTCTCGGCCATGTAGGTCAGGAGCTCGCGGATGAGAGAGAGGTTCTTGGCGTCGACGATGTCGTCGCGCAGGACGACGTCCTTGGCCAGCGCCGTGTCGCGCCGCACGAAGGCGTCGAGAGCGTCGCGCAGCATTCCGCGGACGACCTCGGCCATGTGCGGGATGTCGATCCACGGCTTGAAGGGCTTCGCCCCCGCGAGCCGCTCGGCCGCCTCGGCGATGTTCACCGCGTGGTCGCCGATCCGTTCGAGGTCCGCGTTGATCCGGACCGACGCCACGAGGAGCCGCAGGTCGCTCGCGACGGGCTGCTGGGTGGCGAGGAGGTGGATCATCGCCTCCTCGTTCTTCACCTCGAGGTCGTCTATGACCGCGTCCCGGTCGCAGACGCCGCGTGCCTTCCCGGCGTTCCCCTCGATCAGGGCCTCGACGGCGACGCGAATCTGGCTCTCGACCTCCGCGCCCATGCCGATGAGCTGGCGGCGGAGCTGCTCGAGAAGCTCGGTGAAGTGCTCTTTCATGAGGCCTCCTTCAAGGCGGCGTCTGCGGCGGCGGGGAGCACGACCGTGAATCGGCTCCCTCGCAGCGGCTCGGATTCCACGCGGATCGAACCGCCGTGGAGGATGAGAAGGTGCTTGACGATGGCGAGCCCCAGCCCGGTCCCGGGCGTCGTCTTCGAGCGGGACGGGTCGACCCGGTAGAAGCGCTGGAAGACCTTCGCCTGCTCGCTGGCGGGGATCCCGATGCCACGGTCGATCACGTGAACGAGGATCTCGGCGCCTGCCGACCCCTTCCGCTCCTCGGAGACCACCTCGACCCGGGCGCCAATCGGCGAGAACTTGACGGCGTTGTCGACGAGGTTCCGGAAGACCTGCGCGAGGCGCCGCCGGTCGCCCCTCACGCTCCGCCCGGTCCGAGCATCGAGCGCCACCTCGACCTGCCTCGCGCGCGCGGGGCCCTCGAGGTCCTTCACGACGCCCGCGAGAAGCCCGGGAAGGAGGACGTCCTCGAGCTGGAGCGTGACCGCGCCCGATTCGATCTGAGAGAGGTCAGTGAGATCCGACACGAGATCCTGCATCTGCCCCGCCTGCCGCTCGAGGATCGCGGCGAGGCGGCTCGCGGCCTCGTCCAGCGACTTCTCTTCGACCAGCGTTTCCGCCGCGGCGCGAATGGT
>CALBDV010000125.1 GCA_937927565.1 uncultured Holophagales bacterium | reverse complement strand
AGCTTCTGGCTCTTCAGGTCGCGGTGGAGCTGCAGCAGCGCGTCGCGAAGCATCGGTCTTCCTCCCTCGTTGTTCGACTCTGTCCCGGGTCCTCTCGAGAAGCGGGGGCACGGGGGCTTTGCTGACCATGTTCTCGGGGAACCCGTACGCCGGGTTGACTACGTCTTCGCTTCGCGGTCCCCAAACCCCTCCGCGCGGCTCCCTCTAGCTGATCTGCTTCGGCGGCCGCTGGACGAGCTGGTCGCCCGCCTTCACGCCCTCGGTGACCTCGATGTTCAGGCCGTCGGAGATCCCCGTCTTGATCTCGACCTTCCTCGGCTCGTCCTTCGGGCTCTTCCCCGGCAGCTCGACGAAGGCCTTCTTCCCACCGTCCTCGAAGGTGACGAGGCGTTCGGGAATCGTGACGACGTCCTTCTTCTCGCGGATGACGAGGTCCGCGTTCGCCGAGTACCCTGCTCGCAGGACGATCGTCTGGCCCGGGTCGAGCTCGATCTCGACGTCGAAGAGCGTCGCCCCGTCTTTCTGCTGCGCCTGGGGCGCGATCCGCGCCACCTTCCCCGTGACGACGTCGCTCGGCAGCGCGCCGACCTTGATGCGCGCCTCGAGGCCCACGTGGAGCTTGCCGACGTCGATCTCGTCGACCGTCCCCTTGAAGATGAGGTCGCTCATGTCGGCGATCGTCGCCAGCTCGGTCCCCGGCTGGTACGACGTGAGCGGGACGACCGGGTCGCCCGGGTTGACCGCGCGGGTCAGGATGGTTCCGGCGGCCGGAGCGCGGATGATCGAGTCGATCCCCGAGACGATCGACGTGATCTTCCCGCTTCGGGTCAGCTCGCGGTCCTGGTCGGCCTTGGCGACGGCGATCTTGGCGAGCTCGAACGCTTCGCGCTTGACGTCGACGTCGGAGCGCGCCGTGATTCCCTGCCGGTTCAGCTCCTTCGCCCGGTCGTACTCGGCCTTGGCGCGCTCGAAAGAAGCCGTCGCCGATTCGAGTCGCCGGTCGACCTCGGTCACCTCGAGGGGCGTCGGGTCGGGCTGGATCTCGAGGATCGGGTCGCCGGCCCGCACGGTCTGACCGACCTCGACCCGGCAGCCCTTCACGATCCCGGAGATCTTCGATTTGACCGAGAACTTCTGCCGGGGCTGGATCTGGCCGACCGCGAGCGCCTTCTCGGTGATCGAGCCCGACTCGGCGACGACGATCTTGAGGCCGCCGTCGTCCTTCTTCCCGGAGCTGGCGAGGGCGTAGATGCCGGTGACGACGCCGCCCAGGACGATCAGGCCGAGGAGCACCTTGAAGAGCTTGCCCATTCCAGTCCTCCAGGACCCCCCGGCGGGGCGGTTCGTCTCGCCTGTCGGTTCCGCTTCAGGGGTCATGTCCGCAGTTACGGAAGAGGAGGCGGAAGGTTCCTCAGGGAGAGAGAGTGCGACAGGATGTCTCGGTGGCCCGACCGGCTGAGGATCGGCGAGGACCGGCGGTCCCGGACTACCGGCAGACGACCCGGTCGCGTCCCGCCTGCTTGGCCTCGTACAGGGCCGCGTCGGCCCGCTTGAGGAGGTCGGCGAGCACCCGGTCCGCGTCGACAAGCGACGCGACGCCGACGCTGACGGTCGCCCGCTCTCCCAGCGTGGTTGCGCCGGCCGGGGCGGAGAGCCGCACCTCCGACACGGCCCGCCGGAGACGTTCTCCGGCGACGAACGTCCCTTCTGGTCCGGTCATCGGGAACACGGCGAGGAATTCCTCGCCGCCATAGCGGCCGACGGCGTCCTCCGTCCGGAGACACGCGGCCATGCGCTGCGCCCCTTCGACGAGGAGCCGGTCCCCCTCGGCGTGTCCGAGAGCGTCGTTGATCTCCTTGAAGTGGTCGAAGTCGATCATGGCCACCGAGAACGGCAGAGCGCGCCGGCGGGCCAGCGAGAACGCCTCTTCCGCCGAGGAGAGGATCGACCGGCGGTTCGGCAGGCCCGTCAGGGGGTCGGTGATGGCGAGCTCCGAAAGCTGTTCGTTCAGCCGGCGCAGCTCGTCGGTCCGCTCGGCGACGGTCTCCTCGAGCCGCCTGTGCGCCGCCACGAGCCGCCGCTCCCGGGCCTTGACGACGAGCGCCGCAGCAAACGCGATGACGGCGAGCCCCACGACGAGGACGGGCGACTGTTTCCACCACGGCGTTTCCACGGTCACCCTCACGAACGCCGGCGCGTCCGACGAGCGGCCGTCGACCGTGGTCGCCGTCACCTCGAAGACGTACTCGCCCTCCGCGAGGGCCCCGTAGGTCACTTCCGCCTGCCCCGGTTCGGCCGGCGTCCACGAGTCCGCGAGCCCGGCCAGCCGGTAACGGAACGTCGTCGCCCCTTCGTCGAGGAACGACAGGGCGGCGAATCGGATCGTCAGCGGCACGTGACGAAACGGCAGGAGAAGCCCCCCCCCGGGAGGGATCCGCTTCTTGCCCAGGCGGATCTCCGTGATGGCGACGAGAGGAGACACCGGTCGTCGCGGGGCCGGGATCCCCTGGAACAGGGACAGCCCGTCCGTCGTGATCCAGACTCGCCCCCGGCTGTCGGCGAAGAAACCACCCTCGTTGCACTCGTTCGAGCCGAGGCCGTCGTTCGTCGTGAAGACCCGGACCTCTCCCGACGGGGATATCCGGACAGCGCCTCGGTTCGTACCGGCCCAGACGAATCCCTCGCCGTCCTCGCCGACCCAGTAGATGTACGAGTCGGGCAGGCCCGAACGCGAATCGAAGACACGCGTCCGGCGGTCGGGCCTCCGGCAGAAGAGCCCGCGGTCGGTGCCGACCCAGAGCCCTCCTCGCCGGTCCTGGAAGACGGCCGTCACGGCATTCGAGGGAAGGCCTTCGGCCATACCGAGCGCCTGCGGCGGCGAGCCGTCCTTCAGGCCCGCGACGCCCCATCCCAGGCCTCCGACCCAGACGGTTCCGTCGGACGCGGCGTGCAGGACCGACACCGAGTCCCCGACGGGCTTCCCGGCCCGCGACAGCTTTCCCTCCCGAAACACGAAGAGCCCCTGACGCGTCGATCCGAGAAGGAGCGTGCCGTCGGGGGAGAAGGCGATGGCGTCGAGTACCCTCGGGGTTCCCTCCGGCAGGAGATACGGGCTCACCCGGTCTCCCGAGATGCGCACCGCCCCTCGTGAGGTCACGACGATCACGTCCCCCGAGGGCGACACGCAGAACGAGCGGACTTCGGTGTACGGGAGGCCGTCCTTCGCCGTGAAGACCCGGACGGCGCCGCCCTCTCTTCGGCGGATGAGCCCCCGGTCGTGTGCACCGATCCAGAGGGTGCCGTCCGGGGTCTCGGCCATGCCGTAGAGCGGCGACGCGGCGGGGAGCCCGTCATCGGTCCCGAACGTCCGGAACGCGGCCGGTCCGCGCTTGGCGAGCCCGGAGTCGGTCCCGAACCAGAGAATTCCCTCCCGGTCCTCGCAGGCAGCCCACACCCTCGTGTCGGGCATCCCCTCCGCCGTCCCGAACCGCTCGAACGAGGAGGCGCCGTCCCAGCGGAAAGCCCCCTGGTCGCTCGTGGCGATCCAGATGCCGCCGCCTTCCGCCTCGCGGACGAGGCCGGAGACGTTCTTGCCCGGCGCGTCGTCGTTCCCCACGCGCCGTGCGCCCGACGCCGCCGCGTCGATCTCGAAGAGCCCGGTATCCGTGACGCCCACCAGGAGTCCGCCCGCTGGTCCGGCCGCCAGGACGGTAACGGAGCGGGCCGGAAGCTCCGGTACCTCGACCCGCGTCAGCGCGCCTCCGGGCAGGAGACGGGCCAGTCCGCGGGTCGTCCCGGCCCAGACTACTCCGTCGGAGAACTGGTGAAGGGCTACGACTTCGGCCCCCGCGAGGTCGCCCACCGACGGTACCGCTTCGAACGGGCCGCCGATGGACGAGGCGACGAACAGCCCTCCTGCGGCGCCGGCGTAGAGCTTCCCGTCCTCAGAAGCGAGCAGTGCGGAGACGGATGGCGAGGGTCCTGCCGGAGGAGGGAGGGTCGTCCAGACCCCGGACGCGAAGACCGCCGCTCCGTTCGTCGTTCCCACGAGCACCTCGCCGGCGGGACCGAGTGAGAGCGACTGGACCGACGACCCCGGAAGGCCCGTCGCCGCGTCGAAGACCTCGAAGCGGCGGCCGTCGTAGCGGCCGAGCCCCCCCGCCAGCGTCCCGACCCAGAGGAATCCGCCGCGGTCCTGGCAGACTGCGGTCACCTGGAGCTGCGGCAGTCCGTCGCGGGCCGTGTAGACGCGCACGGCCGAGCGAACCGCCTCGGCCGGCGAGGCGAGGAGCACCGCCGTCAGGGTTACCGCCGCAAGGAGGACGGGTCGAGCCCTCACGTTCGGAGGACGACCTCGACGATCTCCGAACGGAAGAAGAGTCGCATCGGCGGGCCCCAGGTGCCGGTTCCGCGCGAGACGGCGAGCGTCATCCCGTCGACCTCGTAGCGCCCCGCCTGGAACGGATAGGGGATCGCCGAGAGGTAGACGAACGGCCAGAGCTGCCCGCCGTGCGTGTGCCCCGAGAGCATCAGCCGGGCTCCGCGAGCCGCCGCCTCGCGGACGAGGAGCGGCGAATGCGAGAGATGGACGATGACGGCGTTCCCCGGCACGCCGGCGAACGCGCGATCGAGGGTGCGGCCGTCGAGGCCGAGCTGCCGCCGTGCCGTCAGGTCGTCGACGCCGGTCAGGACGAGCCCGGGCGCCGCTTCGGCCCACCCGTCGCGCAGCGTCCGGATCCCCGCCGCCTCGTAGACCGCGAGGCACCGCTCGAGCCCCGCGTAGAACTCGTGGTTTCCGGTGACGCCCCAGACGCCCAGCGGCGCGCGGAGAGAGCGCAGCCCGGGAGCGAGCGGTCCGACCGGCCCCACCTCGCTGTCGACGAGGTCTCCCGTCACGACGACGAGGTCGGGCGCGAGGGCGTTCACCTCTGCGACCCTCCGGCCGAGCCACCGCTCGCCGAGGAGCGTCCCGAGGTGGAGGTCGGAGAGCTGCACGAGCCTCAGCTCGGTGCGCCCACCCGGGAGAGAGGGGACCCTTACCTCGTGCCTCACCACGCGAGGGCCGCGCGCGGCCTGGACGACGGCGACCACCGACAGCACGCCCGCGACGGCGAGCGCCGCGGACCGCGCGGGGACCGCTCCCTTCGGCCAGAGCTTCCCGAAGCCCGTGACGACGTCGGCCAGGAGAAGCGACGCGACGGCGAGGAAGAGGACTCCCATCCAGACGGCTCCGAAGAGCTCGACGCCCCGCGCAAGAGCTCCGGGTGCCGCACGCGCAAGGACCCGCCCGAGAGGGTAGGAGAGCCAGAGCAGGGCGAAGACGGAGACTCGCGCCGCGAACGGCACGGCCCGCGCCAGGGCGGGAATCGAGAACGCCCGCTGGAACGCGTAGACGTGGAAGAGAGTCCAGACGGAGAGAACGATCCCGAGGAAGAGGGCCAGCCGCCCAGAAGCGCCCATCCGGAGGAGTGTAAGGGAGGCGGAAGGCGGCCCGCCCCTCTACAATCCCCGGCCGTGATGACCGAAGCACGACAGGACAAGTTCCCCACCGTCTTCTGGACCGCGAACGTCGTCGAGCTCTTCGAACGGGCGGCCTACTACTCGATGGCGAGCTTCGTCGTCATCTACCTCGGCCAGCTCGGGCTCGGGGCGTACTGGCCCTCGAACCTCAACAGCGTCCTCTGGACGCTCGTCTACTTCCTCCCGATCCTCTCCGGCACCATCGCCGACCAGGTCGGGTTCCGGAAGTCGCTCCTCTTCGCCTTCGTCCTCCTCGCCGCCGGCTACATGCTCATGGGGTCGCCCGTCTGGTTCGGCGGGGCGAAGCTGGCGACGGTCGTCGGCAAGGAATTCACCGCGTCCTCGGGCCTGGTCGGCACGATCGTCGCGGGGATACTCCTGATCGGAATCGGCGGGTCGGTCATCAAGCCCTGCATCTCGGGGACCGTGCAAAAGACCGCCGGGACCCTTGCGACGCTCGGCTTCGCGATCTTCTACATGATCATCAACATCGGGTCGCTCTTCGGTCGCGGCACCGCGTTCGTCGTGAGGACCCGCCCCGACGTCGTGCTGATCCTCGGGGTCGTCGTCGTCTGCGGAATCGCAGCCGCGCTCCTGACGCTCCTCGTCAGGTGGAACGTCCTGCACCGCGACGAGCGCGGGACGATCGCGAAGACGACGTTCGGCGCTTTCGCGATCATCTCCGGCGCCATCGCCGGCATCTCCTGGGCCATGCGCCTCCGCCCGGCACCGGAGATGGCCGCCGGAAGCCCCGCTCTCTCGTACATCTTCGGCGTCGCCACCGCCGCCTCCATCGTCGCGTTCTTCGTCGTCCTCGTCTTCTACAAGGAGCCCGCGGTCGCCGCGAACACCCCCGCCAAGCCGAAGCGGACGCCGGGCCGGATCCTCCTCGACATGGTCCTGGTGCTGAAGAACCCGCGCTTCGCCCTCTTCCTCCTCGTCATCAGCGGCTTCTTCTTCCTCTACAACCAGGTCTACAACGTCATGCCGCTCTACGTGAAGCGCGTGGTCGAGACGAGCCCGGCGATGGACCTCTACACCGCCGCGAACCCGTTCGTCATCGTCGTCTTCCAGCTCCTCGTGACGAGCTTCTTCGGGAAGATGAAGCCGGTGAAGTCGATGATCGTCGGCTGCGTGATCATCGGCGTCTCGATGGGCATCAACCTCTACCCGCTCTACGCGGACGGCGGCCTGCGCGCCCCCGTGGCCGACCTCCTCCCGATCGCCTCCATCTTCATCATCCTGACGGTCGGCCTCATCGCGTTCGGCGAGCTCTACACCTCCCCCCGGATGTACGAGTACATCGGTGCGCTCGCGCCGAAGGGCCAGGAAGGGCTCTTCCTCGGCTACGCGAACCTGCCGCTGGCCATCGGCTCCCTCACGGGCGGCCCGGTCGGCGCGTGGATCTTCAACGACGTCATGGCGAAGGGCGCGACGACGAGAGCGGACGGCCTCCTCGACCTGAACCGGGCTGCAGCCACGCGCGGCTGGCTGCTCCTCATGGCCATCGGGTTCCTCTCGGCCGTCTCCATGTGGCTCTTCAACCGCTGGATCGAGAAGCAGGAAGCGAAGGACAGGCCCGCCGCCGCGTAGCGGAACCTACCGCCGGTCTTCCCGCAGCACCTCGAACCTCACGTCGCCGTCCCCCGGGATCCTTCCGCCCGTGCTCCGGTCGAGCGCGCGGCGGAGGGCGACGACGGAGACCCAGCGGTCTTCAGGGTCCACGGCCATCGCCTTCGCCAGCGAGCGGGCGTAGGTGGCGGGAACGCCGGAGGCGACCGTTCCGACGATCGAGACGACCTCGTCGACGAGGCTGCGCAGCGGCAGGTCGGGCCGGTCGAACTTCAGCCTCACGCCCGTCAGGAGCTCGAAACCCGTCGCTGCGATGGCCCACTGGTCGGAGCCGGGCGTCGCGTCGGCCCCCGCGACGACCTCGGGGGCAATGTAGCCGGGCGTCCCCATGAGGATGCTCACCGAGGAGATCGCCCCCCCGCTCTCGGGCTTCGCGTCGGCCTTCGTCTCGCGGGCCAGGCCGAAGTCGAGGAGCTTCAGGCGCGTCGTCCCTCCGGGGCCCCGCGTGAGGAAGAGGTTGTCGGGCTTCATGTCGCGGTGGACGAGGCCGGCCGCGTGCGCGGCGGCGAGGACGTCGAGCGTGCGGTCGAGAGCCCAGGCCGTCTCGAGGAACGGAATTGGCTTTCGCAGCGTCAGCTCGGTCCGGAGGGAGCCGCCCGAAAGGAGCTCCATGACGAGAAACGCGCCCCCCGGTCGCAGCTCGCCGTAGTCGTAGACGGCGACGGCGTTCGGGTGGCCGAGGCGCGCCGTCAGCCGCGCCTCGCGCCGGAAGCGGGCGAGCGAGGTCCGGTCGGTGAGCTGCTCGGCCCGGATCACCTTCACGGCACAGTCGCGGTTGCCGCGGATGTCGCGGCCCGCGTAGACGGTCCCCATTCCCCCTTCGCCGAGCCGCCGGTCGAGCCGGTATCGCCCGGCGAGGAGACGCGGTACGGCCTGCGTCATCCTCACCGCGTGGCCGTCGGCGGGGCAGACGACGTCGTCGTCCCCCGCGACCCGGCCGCAGAGCTCGCACTCGTAGAGGGTCCCGCCCCCACCCTCCTGCAGGTGCCCGAGGACCTTTTCCCTCACGCGGCGGTCCTCTTCCACCTGCCTCGTCAGCGCGGCCCGTTCGAGGGCGAGGGCGACGTGACCGGCGACCGTCCCCAGGATCTTCCGTTCCTCCGGGACGTACGCCTCCCCCGTCCGCTTGGCGCCGAGGGCGACGAGGCCGAGCGGCTCACCGTCTCCGGAGAAGAGGGGTATCGCGGCGGCGAACCCGGCCGCCCGGAGCGTGTTCGCGAGCTCCCCCTGGGCATAGGGCGGGTCGCCGCCGTCGGCCGTGAGGGGATGGAACGTGTTCCGCGATTCGACCGGGTCCGACATCGGCAGGACCGCCGTCCGGTCCAGCTCGGGGACGTCGGTCAGCGCCCCGGTCGTGACCGGGCGAATCGGCACGCCCTGAGACTCGAGCGCGAAGACCCAGAAGGCCTGCCGGTCCGGCCTGTGGGCGGCTGCGAGGCGATGAAGGACGTCTCCCGCCAGGTCCTCGCCCGCGTCCCTCAGGTCGCTGACGACGTCGGTCACGAGCTGCGCCGGGTCGTACGCTCCCTGCCGGAACTTCCGGTCGAGGACGACCTGCGCCCTCTTTCGCAGCGGATCGAAGACGAGGAAGAGGAGAACGGCGACGAGGGCGGTCGTGAGCGTCCCCTGCAGGGCGGGCGTCACGAGGGCCACGAGAGCCGTGAGTGCAGGCACGCCCGCGAGAAGGAGGCCGACGAGCGTCCCGGATGCGATCGCGTACGAGGCGCTTCTCCTGATGAGGCGGTCCACCTCGAAGAGGTGGAAACGCGTCGCGGCGACGATGAGGGCGAGCGGGAAGAGGACCGAAACCGACGAGAGCGCCCACACCGGCAGGAGCGGGGCGGCGCCGGCAACGGCCGGGATGTCGCGCAGGAAGATGTAGCAGCCGATGTAGAGGATGACCGCGACGAGCACGACCCGTGCGCGGCGCCTCACGTCTTCCCGGCGTGCCACCCACGCGAGGGAAAGGAAGTAGACGAAGATGAAGAGGTTGACCGCGAGCGCGAAGACGGCGACCCCCGTCTTCCAGGCGCCTCCCGGCGGAGCGCCCCCCCCCTCCGTCCACCACCCCCGGAGGTAGAACCCGAGCGGCACCACGGCCAGGAGGGTGGCGACGGCATAGGCTCGTCCCGGACGCGCGAGGCGCGTCACTGGAAAGAAGCCGCCGATCGTCACGACGATCCAGCCGACGGCCACGAAGTAGACGGCCGCCGACCCGGCGAACGCGATCCGGTCCTCCAGCGTCGTCCCGTACGTGACCGCGCCGATGATCCGCCCTGCGTTCAGGACGCCGAGAAGCGTCAGGAACGGGAAGAGGGCGCGGTTGGCCGGGTCGAACGGGCGCTTGAGGAGGACCACGACCGCCGCGACGTAGTGGACCCCGAAAACGAGGAAGGCCAGGACGAGGCGCGGTGGCGTCACCCGTCCCCGCTCCAGCCCCAGGAGCGCGAGCCAGAGGATCCAGGCGAGCGAAACCACGAGAGCTGCGCCGAGGGCCGCTGCGACGACACGCTTCTCGCTGGGCTCGAGGATCCTCACGGGCGGGGTGATTATCCGCTCGGTCGCTCCGGGCGGCCGGATCGCCGCTCCGTTCCGGCTTCGATTCCGATCCGCGTACGATCCCGGCATGAGAGCGTCCCTCGTCGCCCTGTTCGCCCTCGTCGTCGCATTTCCTCTCATCGCCGAATGGCCGCCGAAGGGGCGAGGAGAGTCGACCCGCTCTCCCGTCTGGGCCGAGCACGGCATGGTGGCGAGCGCCCAGCCGCTCTGCACGCAGGCAGGCGTGGAGACCCTGAGAAAGGGAGGAAACGCCGTCGACGCCGCGATCGCGACGAACGCCTGCCTCGGCCTGATGGAGCCGACGGCAAACGGCCTCGGCGGAGATCTCTTCGCGATCCTCTGGGACCCTGCGCAGAAGAAGGTCGTCGGCCTGAACGCTTCGGGTCGTTCTCCGCTCGCGCTCACGGCCGACAAGGTCCCGCCGCTCGCCGACGGGACCATCCCGCTCTACAGCCCGTACGCCTGGAGCGTTCCCGGTGCCGGCGACGGCTGGCTCGAGCTCCACGCCAGGTACGGCAAGCTCCCGCTCACCGAGGTCCTCGCACCGGCGATCCGCTACGCCGAGGAGGGCTTTCCCGTCTCCCCCGTCATCGCCACCGACTGGGCCCGCGGCCCTGCGCGCTTCGGCACCAAGCCGGGCTTCGCAGAGGTCTTCATGCCGGGAGGGCGGACGCCCCGGGAGGGCGAGCGCTTCCGCAACCCGGCCCTCGCGAAGACGCTCCGTCTTCTCGCCGAGAAGAAACGGGCCGGCTGGGAGGGCGAGTTCGCCGACGCCATCGTCGCCTTCTCGAAGGCGAACGGCGGCTTCTTCGCGAAGGAGGACTTCGTCCGCCACCGCTCGACCTGGGACGCCCCCATGTCGACGAACTACCGGGGCTACGACGTCTGGGAGCTGCCGCCGAACACGCAGGGGCTCGCGGCCCTCCAGATGCTCAACCTTCTCGAGGGGTTCGACCTCGCGAGGCTGGGGCGTGGCAGCGCCGACTTCTGGCACCTGATGGTCGAGGCGAAGAAGGTCGCCTACGCCGACCGGGCCCGCTACTACGCCGACCCCGCGTTCGCGAAACTGCCCCTCGAACGCCTCCTTTCCAAGGAGTACGCGAAGGAACGCGCGAAGAAGATCGACCTGAAGCGCGCGTCCCGGGAGGACCCTCCCGACGAGGAGGCCGTCCTGAACCGGAAGGAGACGACCTACCTCTGCGCGGCCGACGCCTCGGGACTCATGGTCTCCCTCATCCAGAGCAACTACACCGGCTTCGGTTCGGGCTACGTCGTTCCGGCCCTCGGCATCGGCATCCACAACCGCGGAAGCCTCTTCTCGCTGAAGAAGGGGCATCCGAACTTCCTCGAGCCAGGCAAGCGCCCGTTCCAGACGATCATCCCCGCCTTCCTGACGAAGGACGGCCAGCCGCTCATGGCCTTCGGCCTGATGGGGGGCGATATGCAGCCGCAGGGGCACGTCCAGGTCGTCGTCAACCTCGTCGACTTCGGCATGAACCTGCAGGAGGCTGGAGACGCGATCCGCTTCCACCACACCGGGTCGAGCGAACCGACAGGGACGGTCATGAAGGACGGCGGGGAGCTCTACCTCGAGGAGGGCCTGCCGGAGCCGGTCCTCCAGGAGCTGATGAGACGCGGTCACCGGATCGGGAGGGAGCCCGTCGGCGCCTACGGCGGCTACCAGGCGATCGCCCGCGACCCGTCGACGGGGTTCTTCCTCGGTGCGACGGAGAAACGAAAGGACGGGGCTGCCGCCGGTTTCTGATTGGTCGGGAGCGCGCGCCCGGAGCCCCGGCCGGGCCGGGGGGCGGTGTAATCTGCTCGCCATGAGCGTCCAGACCGCAGAGAAAGCCACCCCCCGCGTCTCGGAGCGGGGCCGGCGCGTGCCCGCCTCCCCCATCCGCAAGCTCGCCTCCTTCGCCGACGCGGCGAAGAAGCGCGGCGTGAAGGTCTACCACCTGAACATCGGCCAGCCCGACCTCGAGACCCCCGCCCCGATGCGGGACCGGCTCGCGCAGATCCACGACAAGACCTACGCCTACACCCCCTCGAACGGCACCCCCGAGTGCCTCGACTTCCTCGTCGGCTACTACCGCGGCCGCGGCGTCGAGCTGACGAAGAGCCAGGTCATCACGACGACGGGCGGGAGCGAGGCGATCCAGTTCGCCTTCATGGCCTGCTGCGAGACGGGGGACCAGGTGCTCCTCGTCGAGCCCTTCTACACGAACTACCGGGCCTTCGCGGCGATGGGGGGAATCGAGCTGACCCCGATCGTCACCCGGGCCGAGGACGGCTTCCACCTCCCCGCCCGCGAGGAGTGGGAGAAGGCGCTGACGCCGAGGACGAAGGCCGTTCTCCTCTGCAACCCCAACAACCCGACCGGGACCGTCTACTCGAAGGACGAGCTCGTCCGGGTCGCCGAGTTCTGCCGCGACCACGGCCTCTTCCTCATCGCCGACGAGGTCTACCGCGAGTTCGTCTACGACGGGCGTGAGATCGCGAGCGCGCTCTCGCTTCCGGGCTTCGAGGACGTCGTCGTCGTCGTCGACAGCCTCTCCAAGCGCTACAGCGCCTGCGGCATCCGGCTCGGCTGCCTCGTCACCCGCAACCCCGAGGTCTACCAGTCCTGCCTCCACATGGCGCAGGGCCGCCTCTCGCCGCCGGGGCTCGCGCAGGCGATCGCGCCCGGGGCGGCCCTCCTCGGCCCCGAGTACGTCGAGGGGGTCGTCACCGAGTACGGCAAGCGGCGCGACATCCTCTTCAGCGAGCTGACGAAGATCCCCGGCATCTTCTTCCGCAAGCCCGAGGGCGCTTTCTACTTCGTCGCCCGGATCCCCGTGAAGGACAGCGAGGACTTCGCCCAGTGGCTCCTCACCGACTTCCAGCTCGACGGAGCCACGGTCATGGTCGCGCCGGCGGACGGCTTCTACGCGACGCCGGGCCTCGGCAAGGACGAGGTGCGGATCGCCTACGTCCTGAAGGCCGAGGACCTCACCGCGTCCTGCCGGATTCTCGAGGCGGCGATTCCTGCGTACCGGGCCGCGCGGGGGCTCTGACCCGGGCAAAGAGGACTCACGAGGACCAGTTTGAACAGAAGATCGACCCTTGCATTTCGCGCACGCGGGGTCCACATTCTCGACAAGGGACAGGCAAACCGATCGAGTCCGTCTCACCAACAGACCTGATTACCCCTGGTCGGCGAGGAACCACTCTCCGCCGCCCCCCTCCTTGCAGGCCAGGGACGCCGGGAGCGAAGCTTACAGGCCCGCTCCCGGCAGCTTTTTTGGGGCGCTCCTGAGCCTCGGGCTGAACCCCGAGGTAACGTCTGCCGCGTGAAGGACCCTGTCGTACTCGCCCTCTGCGTCGTCCTTGCCGCGCTCTCCGTCGCGTGCGGTGACCCTGCCGGGCAGCCCGGTCCGTTCACCAACCCGCCCCAGCCCCGATCCCTGGCGCGGCCGTCTCCGACCCCCGCACGGCCCGAACGTCCCGTCGAACCGCTCGAACGGCTCGAGGCCGCCGGGCGCCCGCCCATCGAGCTGAGCGCCGTCGCCGTGCAGGGCCATCCGCCGCTTCCGACGTATCGGGCAACCGTCCGCAACGCCTCCGATCGTCCCGTTCGCCGCGTCATCGCGACGGTCGTCTACCTCGACGCGAACGGCAGGGCGCTCCCGGGCGAGAATCAGGATGTCGCGTTCGGCAGTCCGCTCGAGGCGATCGACTCCGGAGTCACGATCGAAACGATGTTCCTCTCGCGCGTTGACAAGGCGCCCGAGGTTCGGCTCGTCGTCAGGGTCGTCACGTTCCTCGAGAAGGGCACGGGGACCGACCCGGTGTCGCGCGAGTGGAAGAACCCCCGCTACGGCGCGGAGCTGGCGAAGGCCGGCGGCCGGCGCTGAAAGCGGACTGTGGCAAGGCCGGAGCCAACGGCGGGAGCCGAAACGCGAGGCGTACGTCGGCTCACGCCCCCGGCCGCGCGTCCCGCGCGAACACGGCTCGAAAGCTCCCCCGGTAGGACCAGAGGAGGAACCCCTCCAATCCCACGACGACCGGCACGATCCAGAGGAACGCCGGGTCGAGGAGGAGGTGGTAGAGCGCGATCGAGACGACGCCCGGCAGAAGGAGCGCGAGGGAAAGCGGCACGAAGCGGTTCGAAAGAAGAAGCACCCCCGCCACCAGCTCGATCGCTTTCACGACCGTCATCCAGCCGCTCTCCATCAGGATCACCTGAAAGGCGTGCGGGGGGACGAGCGGGAGAAGGCCGAGGAAGCCGCCGAGCCCGGTCGCCGCAAAGAGCGCTCCGAGGGCGAGGCGGGCGGCCGGAACGACGTGTCTCATCGGCGCGTCCTGTCGTCCGGTGGCGCACCGTGCGGGCCCTTCACAGCAGCCCTGCGAGATCCGGGAAGCGGCCCCGGAGCCGCGCCGCCTCCGCGGCCAGCTCCGCCAGGAGAACGAAATCCGCGAAGTCGAAACCGGGTCCCACGGTGCACGACACGAGCGCAAGGTCGCCGAGGGGCCGCGCTGCCTGCCACGAACCTGCGGGAACGACGGCGATCGGCTCGCGTCCTTCGCTCGCGCGCCCGAGGACGTGCCGCCCGGCGACCGCGAGATCCGCGTCGACGACGAGGAGCTCGAGCGGGTCCCCTTCGTGGAAGTGCCACACCTCGTCGGAAAGTACCCGGTGCCAGCGGCTCACCTCGCCGCGCGTAAGAAGGAAGAGGATCGCCGTCAACGCCGGACGGCGAACGAGCCGCCCGAGGTCCTCGACGACCGTCCCGGAACGGTGAACCTGCCGGTAGCGCCCACCTTCGGGATGGGGTTCGAGCCGGAGGGCGGACGCGAGACGGGCGGCGAGGTCACTCTCCGTGGGCATTCGCAGCTCCCTTCCGGACGACCCACGTCGTCATGGCGCGCTGGCCCGAGACCACGGTCGTCTTGATCGGGTCGAGGAGCTTTCCGCCGAGCCCCGCCGTGAGCGCCACCAGGTACGCCTCGTCGACGAGATATCGGTCGGTTCCGTCGGGGAGCGCGTAACGGCGTCCCCCGAGCGGCTTGACACGATCCTCCATCCCGATGGAGGAGGCGAGACGGCAGAAGAAGAGTCCTCCCGGAGCGAGGAGACGCCACGTTCCGCGGAGCTTCGCGAGGAAGTGCTCCTCGTCACGGGCGAAGTGGAGGACGGCGTTTGAGAGGACGACGTCGGCGCAGCCGCCGGGAAAGCTGCTCGCATCGACCGGCTCTTGCCGGAAGCTCGAAGCCGGAAGCGAAGGAGCGAGACGGGCCGCGAGCGAGCGCACCGCCCCTATCGCGCCGGCGTCGGGGTCGAGAGCGAGGACCTCGTACCCCTCGCGCAGGAAGAAGACCAGGTTCCTGCCGCGGCCGCAGCCCGCGTCGAGGACGCGCATCCCGGGCGCGATCCGCCCGCGCAGGATCTGGTCGAAGAGGTAGATGTCGATCGAGCCGAAGAGGGCCCCGAGGTCCGTGGTCTTCGGTTCCGCCTCCGGGGCCGGTGCCGGAATCATCCTTCCGGACTCCCATTCGAGCCGCTCGACTCGAGCCACTCCCGAATCCGCGCGTACACCTCGGGCCGGCCGAGCAGGTCGAAGTGGTTCATCCCACGCGCAATCCACATCCGCGAAGGGGGGAACGGCAGCGTCCGTTCCGGGTCGCGGTGGTGGCCGAGCGCGCTCTCGACGGGAACCAGCCCGTCGCCGGCAAGCCGCCCGCCGGGGCACCCGGTCTCTGCCGAGGTCGTGGCGGCAATGGCGTACCAGGCGATGCCCGGGGGAAGCGGGAGCGGCTGCCGGGTGTCGCCGCGATGCGCGAAGCGATCGTCCCCTTCCCAGTCGTCGTCGAGCAGGTTGCCGTGGCGCAGGTCGGTGATCCCCGCGCTCCGTATCTTCCCGAGGCGCGCGAACGGCAGGGAGTACGGACTGACACCCAGTGCGGCCTGGACGAGGTTCCCGCCCCGTTCCAGCGGCGAGCCATGGTGAGGCGTACCGAGGAAGACCACGGATCGCAGGCTCCGCGGCCAGGTGTGCCCGGCCGCGGCCGCGTAATGGAGGGCGCTGCGTGTCACGAGGCCGCCCATGCTGTGGGCCACGATCGCCAGCTCCGGCGGTGGAACGGGGCCGCCCGCGAGGAACGACTCCAGCAGCCGCGAGAGCTCGCGACCGTTCGTCGAAACGTGACGGCCGGAGTTGTACCTGAGGTAGACCGACGTGAGGCCGAGGTCGCGTTCGAGCGCTACGCCATGGTCGTGCCCCTCGCGGCTCCATCGGTCGTCGTTCACGCAGAGACCGTGAACGAGGAGGACGAGCCTTCCCGGATTCGGCGAGGAGGAAGAGGGAAGCGCCTGCACACCCGGTTCGAGGACCTGGCCGCTCCGCCGCAGGTGCATCGGGATTGCGAGAGGGTTGCCGCGCTCCTCGAGATAGTCGCCCAGGACTCCGTTGAGCGCCGCGAGGATCGCGTCGCGGCGGGGTGAGGGCTTCAGCTCGCCGAGGAGCGGCGCGAGCTTCGTGAGGGAGGCGTCGACACCGCTCCCGACGAGCCGGGTCACGCCGCGGACGTTGCCGTAGACGACGCCGGTGATCCCTCGGGTCGACCCGGCGGGTGGCGTGCCGAGCGGCCCCGGTCCAGCCGAGATCGTCTGATGCACCGCCTCGACGAGCTCCGTCACACCCAGCGTGGCCTCGGCGGCCAGCCGGCCGAGGCCGCGAAGGTGGCCGGATCGGGTGTGGGAAGGCTTCGTCATCGGAACGCCGCGAGCGGCAGGGCGGAGAGTACCCCGACGCCTCGCTCAGGCCGGCCGTGCCGTGGCATCTGCTCGCGGCGGGATGAACGCGCTCGCCGCGAGGAGAAGCGCGAGCCCGTCCAGGGGCTGCCGGTAACGCGCCTCGAAGCCGACGACGTAGTAGACGAGCGGGTAGAGGAGGAACGGGACGAGGAGCGCCGCCCGCCGGTCGGCCGAGAGAACGGGGAACGCTCGCCAGGCCCCCGCGGCCGAGAGGAGAGTGACGAGGCCGATCCCGAGCGCGGCCACGGCGTCGTCGACCGGCCCGAACCAGAACTGGACGACCCGGACCGCGTCGGGCGCAGCCCCTCCCACCGCCCGAGGAACGCGACGAGCATCAGGCCGATGGCGATCGCCGACGGCGCCTCGA
>CALBDV010000124.1 GCA_937927565.1 uncultured Holophagales bacterium | reverse complement strand
AGGAGCTCGACTTCTTCGCCTCGGGGCACCCGCTCGTCGAGGGGATCTTCCAGGAGCTCGAGGACGGGCCGCGCGGACGGGCCGCACTGCTGAAGCTCGAGAAGTCGGGCGTAGAGGGAGAGGGCGTGCTCTTCCTGCACAAGCGCGACGGGGCCTTCGCCGTGTCGGCGATCGACCTCGCCGGGCAGCCGAGGCCCGAATGGGCCGACATCCTCATGCGCGGGCGCGCGAATCTCAGGGGTCTCCCGATCGCAGAGTGGTCTCCCTCGATTCCGCGCGGGCGGGGATGGTCCGCGACGGTGAGAGCCCTGGCGACCCGGGCCGAGAGAAACGGCCCGATCATCGCTGCGGCGGGGTTCCGGCTCTCGTAGTGGTCGGTGACGAGTGGTCCCGCCGGGAGACGTCCGGTTCGTGATCGCCGGGTCGGACCGGGGCGACAATCGGTGACGTGAGCGTCTCTCGCAGGCTCCTCGCTCCACTGTTCGCTCTGTTCGCGCCGTTCGGAGCTTCCTGCCGTTCGGCTGCGCTGCCCGCCGGGCAGAGCGCACACCTCTTCGAGGCGACGGTCAGCCGGAAGGTCTCGTACCGGTATCTCCTCTATGTTCCGAAGGCCTACGAGGCCGACGCCACGAAGCGCTGGCCGCTCCTTCTCTTTCTCCACGGATCGGGAGAGAGGGGAGCCGACCTCGCAAAGGTGAAGGTCCACGGGCCGCCCAGGCAGCTCGACGGGCGTGACGACTTCCCGTTCGTCGTCGTGTCGCCGCAGTGCCCGGACGACCAGCGCTGGCAGGCCGACGCTCTCGCGGCGCTCCTCGACGACGTGACGAGGAAGCTGCGGATCGACCCGGACCGCGTCTACGTGACGGGCCTCTCGATGGGGGGGCGCGGAACGTGGGACCTCGCGATGTCGTACCCGGAGCGATTCGC
Organism: uncultured Holophagales bacterium; assembly: GCA_937927565.1. Lineage (GTDB taxonomy): Bacteria > Acidobacteriota > Thermoanaerobaculia > UBA5066 > UBA5066 > UBA5066. The sequence continues at coordinate 4,750 of CALBDV010000124.1, read as the reverse complement.
CGCCATCGCGCCCGTCTGCGGAGGCGCCCTGCCGGACCGGGCCTGCCGGCTGAAGGACGTCCCGATCCGTGCCTTCCACGGTGCGAAGGACCCCGTCGTCCCGCTCGCCGAGTCGGAGACGGTCGTCGACGCCGTGAAGAAGTGCGGAGGAACGGCCGAGCTCGTCGTCTACCCCGACGCCGGGCACGACTCCTGGACCGCCACCTACGCCGACCCGTCCCTCTGGGAGTGGCTCCTGGCTCACCGCCGCAACAGTCGTTAATACACGATTCCGTGCCTGGCACGCCTGGTGGGGTGGTCGTGTATTGATGTTGGGTGTGGTGGTGGAACTTTCGCGGGCGGGGGCGGTCTAAGCTCCCGTTATGACGACAGAGTCGCGCCGCCGCGTCCGGGTCTCTCTTGCCCTGTTTTCCGTCGTCGTCCTCCTCACCGGAGGCGCGCTCGCCCTTGCCCCGCCGCCGGGGAAGGAGAAGGGAGTGAAACCCGTGCCGAAAGCCGACACGTCCTGGGCCGACGTCGACCGCCTCGTGAAGGAGCAGAAGTACGAGGAGGCGGCGAAGGCCGCGGAGACGATCCTCGCTGCTGCGAAAGCGAAGGGAAACGAGACGGACTGGACGAAGGCGCTCGTCACGGTGACGCAGCTCCGGATCGGCCTCCACGGCTACGAGACGGCGGTCCGGCGGCTGCGCGAGGAGCCCTGGCCGAAAGGGCCGATGTCCCGGGCGCAGCTCGGGCTCCTCTACGGGCACTCGCTCGTGACCTACCAGCGGGCCTATTCGTGGGAGGTCGGCCAGAGGGAGCGGGTCGACTCGAAAGGCGTCGTGGACCTCAAGGCGTGGACGCGCGAACAGATCCTGGCCGAGGCGCTGAAGGCGGCGCTCGAGGTCTGGGGGATGCGCGACGCGCTCGGGAAGGAGCCGGTCGCGGCGGCCGAGCTCGTCCTGGAACCGAACGACTACCCGAAGGAGATCCGCGGAACTCTCCGCGACGCCGTCAGCTACCTGCTCGTCGACCTCCTGGCCGACACGGCGGGCTGGACTCCGGAGCAGTCGAACGAAGTCTGGCGGCTCGACCTCGGGGGGCTGCTGAAGGGTGAGTCGAGCGAGGCGGCCCAGATCGACCTCGCCGCGCCGGCAGTCCACCCGCTGACGAAGATCGGTGCGGTCCTGACCGATCTCGAAGGGTGGCATTCCGGCGCCGGAAGGATGGGCGCGCAGCTCGAGGCGCGGCTTGAACGTGTGCGGCGGCTGTCGGCATCGTTCACGGAAGAGCGGGAGAAGACACGGATCCGGAAGGACCTCGAGGGCCGGCTCTCCGCCTTCCGGTCGGATCCCTGGTGGGCCATGGGGAAGGCCGAGGTGGCCGACCTGCACCAGCGTGGAAGCCGCCCGAACCGCCGGGTGATCGCTCGTCGCGAGGCCGAGGAAGGGCGCGCCGCGTACCCCTCGTCCGTCGGCGGCCGGCGTTGCCTCTCGATCGTGAAGTCGATCGAGGCGCCCGAGGTCCGCCTCCAGGCGATGGCCGTCGACGGGCCGGGAAAGAGGTCGCTCGAGGTCTCTCACCGGAACCTCGGGGCCATTCACTTCCGGGCCGTGAAGCTGGACGTGGAGAAGAAGATCGAGGGGTCGAAGGACTGGTCGGCCCTCCCGACCTCCGACGACATGAGGAAACTCGCTTCCACTCCGCCGACGGCGGAGTGGAAGGTGGAACTGCCGCCGACGCCCGACTTCGAGACGCACCGGACGTTCGTCACACCACCGGTAAAGGAGCCGGGTTTCTATGTCGTCCTTGCATCGGCCCGGAAGGACTTCGGCGCGCCCGACAACGTCGTGGTCGGGACGAACCTCTTCGTCTCCGACCTCGTCCTCGTCGTGAGGCCCGAGGCCGAGACGGGAGCCGTCGCAGCCCGCGTCCTCTCCGGAGCCGCGGGAACCCCGGTCTCCGGTGCCGAGGTTGCACTCTGGCGTTTCGACTGGAAGGAGGGGCACCGCCGGGACGAGGTTAAGAAGACGGACGCGGATGGAGCGGTGTCGTTCGCCCCGAGGGAGAGGTCGGGAAACTCGTTCCACCTCCTGGCGAAGAAGGGCGCCCACGTCACCTTCGACGGCCAGCAGGTCGGCTTCTACCGGCAGGGTACGGCCGGAGGCCGAACGGCGTCGCTCCTCTACACGGACCGGAGCATCTACCGGCCCGGGCAGAAGCTCTTCTGGAAGGTCCTCGCCTACGAAGGCTCGCAGGAGAACGCGCGGTTCAAGGCCGCAGCGCAGACACCGGTCACCGTCTGGCTCATCGACCCGAACGGAGAGCGGGTCGAGACGCGCTCGGCCTCGACGAACGCCTTCGGCACCGCGGCCGGTGAGTTCGTCGTCCCGACGGGGCGCCTACTCGGCGGCTGGCGGCTCGAGAGTTCGCTCTCGGGCAGCGCGCCGGTGAGGATCGAGGAGTACAAGCGGCCGACGTTCGAGGTCACCTTCCAGGAGCCGAAGGAACCGATGCGGCTCAACCGGAAGGCCATTCTCACCGGAGAGGCGAAGTACTACTTCGGCCTTCCGGTCGCGTCCGGCAACGTGACGTGGCGCGTCACGCGCGAGACGCTCCGGCCGTGGTGGTGGTCCTTCTGGGGTTGGGGCTCGCCGTCGAAGGCCCAGACGGTTGCGTCCGGTTCGACCGTCCTCGGGGCCGACGGGACGTTCCCGGTGGCCTTCACCCCCGAGGCCGACGAGACCGCCGCGAAGGGGAGCGACCTGACGTGGCGCTACGTCGTGAGCGCCGACGTCGTCGACGAGGGGGGAGAAACCCGGAGCGCGACACGCTCGGTGCGCCTCGGGTTCGTTTCCGTCGAGGCGCATGTGGGCTTCCCGACGGGATTCGCGCGGGAGGAGGAGCCCGCTTCCGTGACGATCACGAGGTCGAGCCTCGACGGCACCCCCCGTGCCGGCAAGGGGAGCTGGCGGCTCGTCGCGCTCGTTCCTCCGGCGACGACCTCGCTCCCGGCCGACCTGCCCCGCCGCGGCGCTCCCGCCGAAGGAGAGGAAGACGCTCCCGAGGGCGCGACGTACACGACGCCCGGAGACGCCCTGCGCCCCCGCTGGGAGACCTCGTTCAACGTGGAAGGGGTGCTGCGCGACTTCCGCGACGGCGCCGAGAAGGCCCGGGGCGAGGCCGTTCACGGAACGGACGGCCTCGCAAGGCTCGATCTCGGAAAGCTCTCCTCCGGCGCGTGGAGGATTCACTACACGACCGTCGACGACTTCGGGGCGAAGTACGAGACGTTCCGGGACTTCCTCGTGGCCGGAGGGACGGAGACACCTGCGGTCCCGCTCGTCCTCCTCGTCGAATCCGGGTCGGTCCGCGTGGGGGAGACTGCACGCCTCTTCGCGACCTCGGGCCTTCCCGGCCAGCCGATGCTCCTGGAACGGTTCCGGGCGGGAAAGCTCCTGTCGCGCACGGTCCTGAAGGCCGGAGAGGGGAGCACGGTCCTCGAGATTCCGGTCACGGAAGAGGACCGCGGCGGCTTCGGCATCACGCTCTCGGCGCTCAGGGACCACCAGTGGATGAGCCAGACGGTGGCGGTCTTCGTCCCGTGGGACGACCGCGAGCTGAAGCTGGAGTTCGCGACGTTCCGCGACCGGATCCGTCCCGGGACGCGCGAGACGTGGAGGGTCACGGTGAAGTCGCCCTCCGGGAAGCCGGTCGAAGCCGGTGCGGCAGAGCTGCTCGGCTACATGTACGACCGGAGCCTCGACGTCTTCGCGCCGCATCAGCCTCCCTCCGTTCTTTCGCTCTACCCGTCGCGCATCGGAACGGCCTGGACGCGCGCGACGCTTGGAGCGACGCAGGCTCAGTGGGTCATCGGCAGCTTCAACCCGACCCCTTCGGCCCCGTCGCTCGTGCCCGACCGCCTCAAGGAGCTCGACCGCTACGGCATCGGCGGACCGGGGGCGCGCGGACGCCGGTTCCAGATGCGGGGCGGGGTGGGCGCGACGATGGTCGCCGAGAGCATGGCGATGGACGCGGGGATTCCGCCTCCCGCGCCGGCGGCGGCGCCGGCTCCGCAGCTCGCGAAGATGGCGGCGAACCAAGAGCGCGACGACAAGAGCGAGGCGAAGAAGGACACCGGCGGCACGGCGCCCGCGACGGGCGACGCGCCGGCGCTCCGGAGCAACTTCGCCGAGACGGCGTTCTGGACCCCGCAGCTCCTGACCGGGGCCGACGGCTCGGCGTCGATCGAGTTCACGGTTCCCGATTCCGTCACCTCGTGGAACGTCTGGCTCCACGCCGTGACGAAGGACCTGCGCGGCGGGTCGCTGAAGAAGGAGACGAAGAGCGTCAAGGAGCTGATGGTCCGTCCCTACGTGCCGCGGTTCCTGCGCGAGGGGGACCGGGCCGAGCTGAAGGTCGTCGTCAACAACGCGTCTGAAGGGGAGCTGAAGGGGAGCCTCGCATTCCAGATCCTCGACCCCGAGACGAACGAGGACCTCTCTGCGCGGTTCGGCCTCTCGGCGAACGACACGACCCGCGCAATCGTCGTCCCGAAGGGCGGCGGCACGAACCAAACGTTCTTCCTGACGGCCCCTCCGGGGGTCCGGACGGTCGCCTTCAAGGTCACCGCGACGTCGGGGAGCCTTTCGGATGGTGAGCTGCGCCCGCTGCCGGTCCTGCCGAGCCGGATGCACCTCGTCCAGTCGCGCTTCGTCACGCTCCGCGAGGGGCAGAAGAAGGAGCTGCGGTTCGAGGACCTGGCGAAGGG
>CALBDV010000123.1 GCA_937927565.1 uncultured Holophagales bacterium | reverse complement strand
TCCGCCCGTTGATGGCGACGTGGCCGTGCCGGACGAGCTGGCGCGCCTGCTGGCGCGACGCGGCGAACCCGAGCCGGTGGACGACGTTGTCGAGCCGGCGCTCGAGGAGCGAGAGGAGGTTCTCGCCCGTGACCCCGCGCATCCGTTCGGCCCGCTCGAACGTCAGCCGGAACTGACCCTCGAGAAGCCCGTAGAACCTCTTGAGCTTCTGCTTCTCGCGAAGCTGGATGCCGTAGCCGAGGATCTTCGACCGCCTCCGGCCGTGCTGGCCGGGCGGGAAGTTGCGGCGCTCGATGGCGCACTTGTTCGTGAAGCAGCGGTCGCCCTTCAGGAAGAGCTTCATGGCCTCACGCCGGCAGAGCCGGCAGACGGATTCGTGATAACGCGCCACGGGAAAGGATACCTCCTGGCCGATTCCGTCGTTGCGTTCCGCCCTTCGTCCCGGCCCGGAATCGGGAGCCGGTTTACAGGCGCCGGCACGCTCGAGGCGGGCCGGAACTGCCCCCTGTTCGGGGGGAGCGGGAGACCCTGAGGCCTCCCGCTCTCGCGTTTCCTCAGGAGGGAGCGCCGCTCCCCCCTGAGGGGCAGGGCCTCAGACCCGGCGCCGCTTGCGGGGCCGGCAGCCGTTGTGGGGAATCGGAGTCGCGTCCTTGATGGAGCGAATGTCCAGCCCGGCCGCGGCCAGCGCCCGGATGGCGCTCTCGCGCCCCGCGCCGGGGCCCTGGACGCGCACGTCCAGCGTGCGGACGCCGTGCTCCTTCGCCAGCTGGGCGGCGTTCCCCGCTGCAAGCTGAGCCGCGAACGGCGTTCCCTTGCGCGAGCCCTTGAAACCGATCCGGCCGGCAGAGGACCAGGCGAGCACGTTTCCGGAAGGGTCGGTAATCGCCACGATCGTGTTGTTGAACGACGCCTGGACCGTCGCCACGGCGTGCGGTACGTTCTTCTTTTCTTTCTTGGGGCCCTTCTTGCGGCCCTTGGCGTCAGCGGCGGCCATCGGCGTTCCTCATCATTACTTCTTCGTAGCCTTCTTCTTGCCGGCCACGGCGCCGCGCCGCGGGCCTTTCCGAGTCCGGGCGTTGGTGTGCGTCCTCTGACCGCGCACGGGCAGGCCGCGGCGGTGCCTGAGCCCGCGGTAGCAGCCGATGTCCATCAGACGCTTGATGTCCTGGGCGGTCTCCTTGCGGAGGTCGCCCTCGACTCTCATCTCGTCCTGGATCTTCTTGCGGATCTTCGTGACCTCGTCTTCGGAAAGGTCCTTTACCCGCGTGTCGAGGCCTACCCCCGTATCTTTCAGGATCTTCTTCGCCGACGGGCGGCCGATCCCGAAGATGTAGGTGAGACCGATCTCGACGCGCTTGTTCGGGGGGAGATCGACGCCGGCGATACGAGCCATTCCCTGTTCCCTCTAACCCTGACGCTGCTTGTGCTTGGGGTTCTCGCAGATGACTCGGACGACCCCGGCCCGGCGGATCACCTTGCATTTGGTGCAGATCTTCTTAACGGACGCGCGGACTTTCATACGGTTCCTCGATCGTTTCGGCCTCGGCCTCCCCTGGGAAGCCGGCGGAGCCTTACAGTTTACTACTTGTACCGATAGATGATGCGACCCCGGTTCAGGTCGTAGGGAGAAAGCTCCACGAGCACCTTGTCGCCCGGCAGGATCCGGATGAAGTGCTTCCGCATCTTCCCCGATATGTGGGCCAGGACCTGGTGCTTGTTCTCGAGCTCCACCTTGAACATCGCGTTCGGCAGGGGCTCGATGACCGTCGCAGTCACCTCGATGGCATCTTCCTTAGACATCTAGGCCTCGAAACCCTCTCCTGAAAAAGCCCGGGCCTCACCCGGGGCAGCCGGTTCCCCACGCGGCGGCGCCGCCGGAACCGGGTATTCCGTCTCGTCCGGGACTCCGGCGACGAGACCGTCGGCCGAGAACCGGCCGAAACCGAGGACGATCGGCCCTTCGACCGTCGCGACCACGGTATGTTCGAAGTGTGCGGAAGGCTTGCCGTCGGCCGTACGGACCGTCCAGCCGTCGGGTCCGACCCGGACCTTGGCCGTCCCCAGGTTGAACATGGGCTCGATGGCGAGGGTCATCCCCTCGCGGATGATCTCGCCCTTGCCCCCGGGCCCGTAGTTCGGGACCTGCGGTTCCTCGTGGAGCGCCGTTCCGATGCCGTGGCCGACGTACTCGCGGACGACGCCGTAGCCCTTGGACCTGGCGACCGCTTCGACGGCAGCCCCGATGTCGCCGATCCGTCCCCCAACCCTGATTGCGGAGACGCCGGCCACGAGTGCGCGCCACGTATCCTTCACGAGTTCGCGCACGGCCGGCGGCGCTTCGCCGACGATGGCGGTCCGCGCCGCATCGCCGAAGTAGCCCTCGACGATGACCCCGAGGTCGAGCCCGACGATGTCGCCGTCCCGGAGCTTTCTCTTCGCCGTCGGGATCCCGTGTACGACTTCTTCGTTCACCGAGGAGCAGATCGTCTTCGGGTAGCCCCTATAGCCCGGGAAGGCAGCCTTGCCACCCCGCTTCCGGATGCCGTCTGCGGCGATCCGGTCGATCTCTTCGGTGGTCACGCCCGGACGGCACGCCGCCACGCAGTCGGCCAGGGTCTCCTGGACGATCCTCGTCGCACGCTCCATTTTCAGGAGCTCCGTCCGTCCCTTGCAGGTGATCATCCGAGCTTACCGCCCGAAGCCTTCTTCACCGCGGCGAGGACGTCCTCTGCCACGGCCTCGACGGGCCGGTCCCCGTCGATCCGGTGGAACACCCCGTGGGCCCTGTAGAGCTCCGCGAGCGGTTCGGTCTTCTCCCTGTAGACCCTGAGGCGCGCCGCCACGGTCTCCGGCGTGTCGTCCGCCCGCCCTTCGAGCATCGCGCGCTTCACGAGGCGCTCGACGATCGGGGCGTCCGGCACGTCGATGAAGAGGACGGCCGTCAGCGACCGGCCCTCTTCCTCGAGCAGCCTGTCGAGCGCTTCGGCCTGCGGCACCGTCCGCGGGAAGCCGTCGAAGAGCGCGCCGGCCGCCGCGTCGGGCTGTTCGACGCGCTCCTTGAGCATGCGGATGACGAGGTCGTCCGGCACGAGCGCGCCGGATTCCATGATCGGTTTCGCGATCTTCCCGAGCTCGGTCCCGCTGGCGACGTTCGAGCGGAGGAGGTCCCCCGTCGAGATCTGCGGGATGCCGAGCGTGGACGCAAGGCGCGAGGCCTGCGTTCCCTTGCCGGACCCTGGCGGGCCGAAGAAGACGACGTCGACGGGCACGGCTCTAGCTCCTGCGCCCCCGGATGCGGCCCTTCTTGAGGAACCCGTCGTAGTTCCGCATCACGAGCTGGGATTCGATCTGCTGCACGGTGTCCATCGCGACCCCCACGACGATGAGAAGCGACGTGCCACCGAAGTAGAACGGCACGCCCAGGCCCTGGGTGATGAAGTTCGGCAGGTTCGCGTCGAGCCACGCGCCGATCCCCGGGATGCTCTGGACCTTGAAGCCCATGAGCAGGAATTCGGGAATCAGGGCGACGACCGTCAGGTAGAGGGCGCCGATCAGCGTGATGCGCGTCAGGACGCTGTCGATGTAGTCCGACGTCGCCTTGCCCGGAC
>CALBDV010000122.1 GCA_937927565.1 uncultured Holophagales bacterium | reverse complement strand
AGCTCGACCGGACGCTGAAGACGACCCTTCCCACCCTCGAGGAAGCGCTGGCCGAGCCCGAGCTCCCGGAAGGCGACCCGTTTCGCTGCCGGCCCGATTGCACCCGGCTCGGGCGCCCCAGAGTGGGGGGCGACGAGGCGATCCGAGAGGTCTTCGCCGCCAGCCAGGCGGCCGGGGAAGTGAAAAGCCGCCTCCTGAACGCGGCGCTAGCCCCGGAAGAGGACCTCCGCGAAGCCCTCGCCGACCTCGACCTTCTCGCCCTCCGCGACCGTTTCGGCCTCGGCTACGCCCTCGACGACGCCCTCTACAACATGGTCGACGGCCCGGCCCGCTGGGCCCGCTTCGGCCGCGCCTCGACCGGTCGCGTCCTCGAAGAGAGAGCCGACGGCCGCGCTCTCGACGCCCCGGCCGAGCGAGCCTACCCCCTCGACGACCTCCTCGGTCTCTCCCTGCTCGTGGACGGCAACTCGTGTCTCTGGACGGGCGAGTTTCCGCGGGCCGGCCGGGCTCTGCGACGCTCCTATGGCGCCTTCGCCCGCGGATCCACGTCCGAGCGACGACTCGCAACCGTCGAGCTCTTCGAAGGCCAGCGCCGCGCCTTCCTGGACCGCGCGACCGAGGCCCTCCACCTCATCGAACGGGCGCGGCTCACGTTCCAGGCGCTGGGCCTCGACGACGAGGCGGCCAAGGCCGGCAACGCGCACGCTGTTGCCCTCTCCTACCTCGGAAGAGACGAGGAAGCGGTCGAAGAGCTCCGGCAGGTCCTTCCAGTGCTTGCGAAGAACGAGCGCTGGAACGCTTACGTGGCGGCGTTGAACGGGCTCGGTACGTGTCTTCTCAACATGGGCCGGCTCGACGAGGCAAGACGCGAGTACGCTCGCGCTCTGCGGCTCGTGGGACGGGATGCCCGACCGGCGGTTCACGCTTTTGTCCGGGCTAACCTCGCTCGGACCCTCTTCGAGGGAAGACGCTACTCGGAGGCGGCTCGGGCCCTCGACGAGGCGGCCCGCCACTTCATGGCCCAAGGGGCGAAGGCTGACGAGCTGACGATGCGCCTTCTCCGGGTCGAAGCTCTCGCGCGATCGGGTGATTCAGCACGGGCTCGGGAGGTCGTCTTCCGACTCTCCGAAGAGGTGACGGCGCTCGGAGCCGCCGACCCGGATCTCCTTACGTCCCTCGAGTCAGCCCTCGGGGGTGACCTCCCCGACGTCGATCTCGTCGAGACCCTCCGGAACCGGGCACAGGAACAGATTTCGGAACGCCTCCGCCGGGCCGTCTGAAGATTTCTTCGTCGCGCCTGTTGGAAAAAGAGCCTCCTCGCGCAGCCTAGGAGGCGAGGCACCTCGGAGAGCGCTCCCCGACGCCCTCATCGGACCCTCGAAAGAGGCTGAAGGAGGCCGTCGTGAAGAAAGTATTTGTTTCCACGGTCCTGGGCATCGCCCTGATCGCCGCTTGCCCGGTCGCGCGTGCTGAGCAGAGCCGCGGAGTCGAGCCGCGCTGGGGCCTCCGTTCCGAAAGGAGCGCGACCTCCTCGCCGCTCGACCTCGCCCACTGGCTCGCCCGTCGTCTGAACGAGGGGATGGCCTTCCTGGTCCCCCTCCCCCCGGCTCCCTCCCCGAATCCCGCCCCCATCGTCGGCCCCACACCCAACGAGGGGGACGAGGTCTGCTCGCCGGAGCGGTCGCACTGCCCGACGGGATAGCCCGAAACCGCGAACGGTGGTCGGAGCCTGGCAACCAGAGAGCCGATAAGGTGGGTTGGACGCTCTCCAGGCCGCGACGGTCTCGTCCGCGTAAGACGCCCTCGAACTAGTTTCAAGTCCGGTTCAGCGCGGCGAGAATGCTCCCGGCAGCTTCGGTTCGGAGGCTGAGAGCCCGAAAGCGGCTGAAGGGGTGTCCATGAAACTCGAAGACCTCCAGCCGCAGACGGCGCTCCGCGGCATCCTCCCGGATGCCGTGGTCACCGTCGTCAGCGTCCAGTGGCACGGCTCTGACGCACTGACCCTCATCTACCGCGGCCCCGCCGGCGGCGTCGCCGAGGAGATCCTCTACCGCCACGACGAGCCGCGCCTGACGCTCGTCGAGGCCGGCCGCCCCTGGAGCTTCGACGGCGACGGGGCACTCTTCCGCCTCGTCGCCGAGGCGCACCGCATCCGCCTCGCCCACCTTTTCGACCCCGTCCTCGCCGTCCACACCTCTCTCGTCGACCCGCTCCCGCACCAGATCACGGCCGTCTACGAGGCGATGCTGCCTCACCCGCACCTGCGCTTTCTCCTCGCCGACGATCCCGGCGCGGGAAAGACGATCATGGCGGGGCTCCTCATCAAGGAGCTGATCGCCCGGGGCGACCTGAAGCGCTGTCTCATCGTCTGCCCCGGCAGCCTCGCCGAGCAGTGGCAGGACGAGCTGTACCGGCGCTTCCACCTCCCGTTCGAGATCCTCACGAACGACAAGCTCGAGGCCGCCCGCACCGGTAACTGGTTCCTCGAGAACGACCTCGCGATCGCCCGGCTCGACAAGCTCTCCCGGAACGAAGACGTCCAGCAGAAGCTGGCCGCCCCCGATGCCCGCTACGACCTCATCGTCTGCGACGAGGCGCACAAGCTCTCCGCGACGTTCTTCGGCGGCGAGGTGAAGTACACCAAGCGCTACCGGCTCGGGCAGCTCCTCTCGGGCCTCACCCGCCACTTCCTCCTGATGACGGCCACCCCGCACAACGGCAAGGAGGAGGACTTCCAGCTCTTCCTCGCCCTCCTCGACGGCGATCGGTTCGAGGGGAAGTTCCGCGACGGCGTCCACCAGGTGGATCTTTCGAACGTCATGCGCCGAATGGTCAAGGAGAGCCTCCTCAAGTTCGACGGCCGGCCCCTCTTCCCTGAGCGGATCGCCTACACCGTCCCTTACAAGCTCTCCGACGCCGAGGCGCGACTCTACCGGTCGGTCACCGACTACGTCCGCGAGGAGTTCAACCGGGCCGAGAAGGTCGCGGGCGACGGCCGCGCCGGAACGGTCGGCTTCGCCCTCACCATCCTCCAGCGCCGGCTCGCCTCCTCGCCCGAGGCCATCTACCAGTCTCTCCGCCGCCGGCACGACCGGCTCGAGAAGCGGCTCCGCGAGCTGGAGATCCTCCAGCGGGGCGGCGCCGCGCTCGCGGCCATCGAAGGGGAGCGCGTCCTCGACCCCGACGATATCGACGACCTCGAAGAAGCGCCGGAGAACGAGGTCGAAACCGTCGAGGAAGAGGTCCTCGACCAGGCCACCGCCGCACGGACGATCGTCGAGCTGAAGGCCGAGATCGCCACCCTCGCGCGCCTCGAAGGACTTGCGGCCGACGTGCGGCGGAGCGGCCAGGACACGAAGTGGCGCGAGCTGTCGCACCTCCTCGGCGAGATCTTTACCCC
>CALBDV010000121.1 GCA_937927565.1 uncultured Holophagales bacterium | reverse complement strand
CGACGCTGTTTCGGGCGAGTGCGCTGGCAGCGCGGTTGCGACGGACGTACAGGCGTGTCCCGAAGCTACCCGCTCAGCCGGGCTGGCGATCGCGCCGAGTGCCCGTCGTGCGCCAGACGACCGAGAGCGACTGTGGGGCGGCGTGCCTCGCTATGGTCCTGCAGGCACTCGGGCGGAGCGTGAGCCTGTCGACTGTAAGGGAGGCGATGGGTCTCCAACGAGACGGAGTCGACGCCCAAACCATCGTGGACGTCTCCACTCGGTTCGGTGTGGAGGCGGAAGGCTTCCGAGCCGAGCTCGCCGATCTCCGCTGGGTTCGGGCTCCGGCAGTACTTCATTGGGGGTTCAACCACTTCGTCGTGCTTGTGCGGGCCAGGAGAAGCCGCCTGGTCATCGTCGATCCGGCATGCGGGCGCCGGTCGGTCGGGCTGGCGGAGGCGGATAGGCTTTTCACGGGCGTCACGCTCACCTTCGAGCCGAAAGAGGAATGTGCGATCCGGGATGCGCGAATCGCGGACTGGAAGCACTACGTCCGGAAGGTGTTCGCCGCGCCGCGGTCGCTTGCGGGGACGCTCGCGCTCTCAGTGCTTCTCCAATGTCTCGGGCTTCTCCTGCCCGTCCTCACGGCGTACGTCGTGGATGCAGTCGTACCAGCAGGTTCCTGGCAGAGCCTGAGTGCGCTGGTCCTCGGCTCGGGGCTCCTCGTCGCGGCCTTCTTCGCGACGACGGTGACGAGAGCTGTCGTCATGGCCCGCTTGCAGGTGCGCCTCGATCGGGCGATGATGGCCGAGTTCTTTGACCATCTGCTTTCGCTGAGGTACGCCTTCTTCCAGGTTCGAGCGTCCGGGGACCTGCTGATGCGCCTCTCGAGCAATGCGCTGGTGCGCGAGCTCCTGTCTCGTCAGGTGTTCTCTCTCGCTGCGGACGGCCTCTTGATGCTCGGGTACCTGGCCGCGATGATCGCGTTCCACCTGCGGCTCGGCCTCGCCGTCCTCGCCCTTGCGGTCCTCCGAATCGCGGCCGCGCTCGCGGGCGCGGCTGTCATGAAGGACGTGATTCGCGGACAGGTCGCGGCGCAGTCGAAGCATCAGAGTTATCTCGTCGAGGTGTTCAACGCGATCGAGACGGTGAAGGCGAGCGGCGCCGAGAGACCGGTCGGAGAGAGATGGCGTACCCTGTTCTACGGGGAGCTCGAGGCCGGATACCGTCGAGCGAAACGTGAGGCGTTCGTGGGCGGCGCCGCGGCGACCCTGGCATTCGCGTGTCCGGCCGTTCTCCTGCTGCTTGGAACGGCGGCCGTCGTGCGGGGCGATCTGAGCCTCGGTAGGATGCTCGGCTTCAACGTCCTGGCCGGCGGCTTCATGGCCCCTCTCGCGTCCCTCATCGAGAACGCGCAGAGCCTCCAGGTCATCGGCACGCACCTCGAGCGCTTGGAGGAGGTGCGTCATGCGCCGTCCGAACGGGAGGGGAGGGAGCGCAAATGGACCGCTCCGATTCGGGGAGAGATCGAGCTGCGCGACATCTCCTTCCGGTATGGCCAGGGCTCTCCCTGGGTCGTGTCGAACGTTTCCCTGAAGGTGAGCGCGGGCGCGTCCCTCGCGATCGTCGGAGCGTCCGGCTCGGGGAAGTCGACGCTGCTCAAGCTGATGATGGGTCTCTACGAGCCGATCGCCGGCGAGGTGCTACTGGACGGCCAGGACGTTCGAGCATTCGATCCTCGCAGCATCCGCTTTCGGTTCGGCGTCGTGCCGCAGCGGACCGTGCTCTTCGCCGAGACGATCCGCGGGAACATCTGCATGAACACGCCGGATGCGAGCGACGCGGACCTTCATCGCGCCGCGGCGGCCGCGGAGGTCGCGGCCGATATCGAGCAAATGCCGATGGCCTACGACACGTGGGTGTCGGAAGCAGCGGGCAACCTCAGCGGCGGGCAGCGACAGAGGATCTGCCTCGCTCGAGCGTTGGTCGGTCGTCCGCAGGTCCTCTTTCTCGACGAAGCGACCAGCGAGGTCGACGGCCCGAATGCGAACAGGATCGCCGCGAACCTGCGGGGGCTCGGCTGCACGCGCCTCGAGGTCGCGCACCGGCTCGATGCAATCCGGGAGGCGGACGAGATTCTCGTGATGGACGGTGGGCGAATCGTCGGCCGCGGTCGGCACGATCGGCTTCAGCGCGAGTGCGGAACATACCGTCGGCTCCTCGAGCGCGAGCGGACGTAGGCGAGAGGTGCAAGGGATGGCGTCACAGCGGTTCTCGCGGCCTGGACCAGCGCCGGAGTCGAGTATTCTCGTCCGCGCCCAGCCGCTGACGTGACGGAGGCCGGGGGCCTGATGCGAACGGAAGAGCCAACGACTGAACGGCCTGTCCTGAGCGCGATGGACGTACCGAGACCGGACCTCGCTCTCGCCCGGAAGAGGCGCCGCCTGTTTCTCGCGATCGTCGTAGGCCTGTGCCTGGCAGCGGTCGTGCTCGCAGTGGGCATGATGGGCCGGGCGTTGCCGGTCGTCTCGCGGTCGACCGTCGTGATCGGGAGAGTCGAGCGAGGAGAGCTGATCCGGGAGGTGCACGGCGCGGGGGCCCTGGCCTCAGAGGACGTCCTCTGGATCACGGCGGAGACTTCCGGAAGGGTTGTCGAGAGTGTCCTGAAGCCCGGGGCTCCAGTCACACCGGACTCGGTGATCCTGCGGCTGGCGAATCCTGAGGTGGAGCTCGCCTCGCTGGACGCGGGAACGCGCTTGCGGATTGCGGAGGCGGAGCTCGTCGACCTGGAGGCCCGCCTGGAGGCGCAGAGCATGACGCTCCGGGCCGAGAGCGCCACCCTCGAGTCGGAGCTGACGGAAGCGAGGCTCCAGGCCGAGGCGGCGGGCCGGCTCGCCCGAGAAGGGCTGACGTCCTCGATCGACCGGGAGATCGCGGATGCCCGAAGAGCATCGGTGACCGCCAGATCGCAGATCGAGCGGGAGCGGCTCGCCGTCACGCGGCGAGCGGGCGCGGCGCAGCGACAGGCGAAGGAGGCGGAGGTTCGGCAGCATCGGGCACTCGCGGAGCTT
>CALBDV010000120.1 GCA_937927565.1 uncultured Holophagales bacterium | reverse complement strand
GCTGCGTCCCCGCGGCGAGGACCTCGACCTGCTCCTCCGCTGGGCCGTCGAGGGGAAGGTGAAGCCCGTCGTCGGAACGGTCGTTCCGCTCGACCAGGCCGCCGGGGCCCTTTCCGACCTCTCCCAGGGGCACACGGCCGGAAAGACCGTGGTGGCCATGGCGTAAACCGGGTCGGACGTCAGGCGACACCACCCTGTTCCGGGCCTCGATCGCGCGGCAGCGTGAACGTGAACCTGGCTCCCTCGCCCACGGCGCCCTCGGCCCGGACCGGGGGGGGGCGGGGCCCCGGATGCTGAGCTCCGCCCCACGAGCCAGCCCCGAAGTCGCCCGGAAAGGCCATGATCGAATGGCATCGCGCCCTCGCGGCCGTCGACGCCGCGCTCCCCGCTCCGTTCGGCTTCCGGAATCGGGGCCAAGCGCTCGTGTCGAAACAGTGCGCGGAGGACTCGGCTGGCTCTTCGACCGCGCGACCGACGGAAGACCGGGGGCGATCGTCGGGAGGATCGCTTCGCTCGAACAGGCCGCGCGGGCCTTCTCGGACCTCTGGGTACCGTCCGAAAAGTTCAGCAGAAAGAAAGGGGCCAAGGAGTCTCCGCTAAGGTTCGAAGCGCTGAAACCAGAACCTAAGGAGGGAGACCGATGGCCCAGGAGAAGCGTAAGGCAGGGCAAGGTGGTTTGAAAGAGCTGGTGCAGGAGGACCGGGACCTGATGAAGGCGCTGGTGCACCAGGCGATTCAGGAGTTTCTGGAGGCCGAGATGAACGCGGCGCTCCAGGCGGAGCGGGGCGAGCGGACCCCGGGGCGTCTGGGGTACCGGAGTGGGTACTACAGCCGGTCTCTGACGACGCGGGTGGGGACGATGGAGCTTCGGGTCCCGCAGGACCGGGACGGACGGTTCTCCACGGAGCTGTTCGAGCGGTACCAGAGGAGCGAGAAGGCGCTGGTGTCGGCGCTGGCGGAGATGTACGTGCAGGGGGTGTCGACTCGGAAGGTTAAGGCGATCACGGAGGAGCTGTGCGGGCACGCCTTCTCGGCCTCGGCCATCAGCGACATCAACCGGGGTCTGGACGCGCAGCTGGAGCAGTTCTCGCAGCGCCGGCTCGAGGAGGACTACCCGTACCTGATCCTGGACGCTCGGTACGAGAGGGTGAGGGAGGACGGGACGATCGATCCGAGGGCTGTGATGATCGCCCTGGGGATCAACGGTGACGGACGGCGGTGCGTGCTGGCGGTGGAGCTGGCCAACCGGGAGAGCCGGAGCAGCTGGAAGGACTTCCTGCTACGGCTGAAGGAGCGGGGCCTGAGGGGCGTGGAGCTGGTCGTCAGCGACGATCACGCCGGCCTGCGGCAGGCGATCCGGGAGGTCCTCACGGACGCACCCTGGCAGCGCTGCTACGTCCACTTCCTCCGCAACTCTCTGGACTACTTGCCGCGACGGGGCGGCGACGACTGCCTCCGCGAGCTGCGCTGGCTCTACGACCGCCGGGACGTGAGGGAGGCCCGAAGCGATCTGGCGGCCTGGCTGACGAAGTGGCAGCAGAAGTACCCCAAGCTCTGCACGTGGGTGGAAGAGAACATCGAGGAGACGCTGACCTTCTACCGATTTCCCCTCGGCCACCACAAGCACATCAAGTCCACGAACATGCTCGAGCGGCTCAATCAGGAGATCAAGAGGCGTACCCACGTCGTGAGGATCTTCCCGAACGAGAAGAGCTGCCTACGACTCATCCGGGCCCTGGCCGTCGAGACCCACGAACACTGGATCGAGGCGACCCGCTACCTGAACATGGACGCACTCAAGGAGTTGCGTCGCGAGCGCCTGAGGAGCGCGGCGTGAGGAGATGTCCCCCGGTGCTCGCCCGTCAAGGGCAAGCGGCCTTCGGCCGTCGCCTTCGGCGACCCTTGACCGGCTCCGCGCCGGAGGACCGATTCCGGCTATCGAGGGCAAGCAAGCTTGCCCTCGTCTTCGACTCGGCACCCACGAAAGGAGGCCATGCCGAGCTCGTCACTCGCCGCGGAGACTCCGGCCCCTTTTGCAGAACTTGACGGACACGACTCCGGAGCGTGGTCCCGGCGGCCTCGGCGGCCCGGAAGCTCCGGGGCGCGACCGGGTCGGGCTCCGGCCAGATCCCCGGCCGGCGATCTCGCCTCGAGAGCGGCAGGCTTCGCCGGTTCCGTCCGCGGCGGACGGGCCGAGAATGGGCGGCATGTCGCGCCGTGTCGGGACCACGACCCTCTTCGTGCCGATCCTCGCAGCCGCCTCGATAGCGCTCCTCTTCCTGTCCCCTCCGGCCGCCGAGGCGGCGAGCCCCTCCCGGGGCCGCGTCGTCGCCACCCTCGCGAGCGACCAGGTGAAGGAGAGCA
>CALBDV010000119.1 GCA_937927565.1 uncultured Holophagales bacterium | reverse complement strand
CGCCGTCGAAGAACGGCTTAAGGAGATGCGGGCAGAGAGCGAAGCTTTGGAAGCGCGGGAGGCGGCCTCCCGTTCCCGGACTCGGAAGAGGAAAGGACAATGACGACGACGATCCCCAGGGAGCTCGCGATAGCGGCGGCGATGAAGCTCTCGGCGGAGTCATGGACCCTCCTCTTCGAGCTTCTTATCGGGGATATCCCTGTCGAGCCCGACCCCGAGGTCGAGGCCGCGTGGCTCGCGGAAGCGGAGCGCCGGATGAGGGAGTCGGACTCGTCCACG
This sequence comes from uncultured Holophagales bacterium, assembly GCA_937927565.1. Taxonomy (GTDB): domain Bacteria; phylum Acidobacteriota; class Thermoanaerobaculia; order UBA5066; family UBA5066; genus UBA5066. The sequence goes on along the minus strand of CALBDV010000119.1, from coordinate 1,516 downwards.
CGGATTCCAGGCGACGTCGTGTTCGCCAGAGTGCGAGCGGCGATGCGCAGGCCCCGACCGGAGCCCCCGCCGGTCGAGATCGACGGGGTCCTCCTCTCCGTACGGGACGTGATCGAGGCCTGCGAAGCTCTGCCGGTCGCGGATCGGTTCGAGCTGGCGGGCCGGTACCTTGAGCGGGAGCAGGCGAACGGGCCGTTGCGGCACCCGCGGACGTGGCTCGAGGACTCGGCTCGCAGGCTGACGGCAGCCAGGGCGGCAGAGCGCTGACGGGCAGGGAAGGGGCACGGCATGGGTATGTTCGACGTCTACCAGCCGGTCCCGGGCTTGGTGTGCCTGCTCTGCGCTAGACGGCTCAGGAACTGGCAAGGGAAGGAGGGCCCGCGGCTCTGCCTCGTCTTCAGGCAGGGCCAGTTCGACGCCATCGGCACCGTGCTCGATGGGTGGCCCGTGTACCGGAAGCTGTATGGAGGTCCCGTCCGACTCCCGCCCGTGTTCCACATCCATTCGTACGACTGCCGGCGCCACGGCCGGATCCGCGCGCGGTGCACGAGCGATGAAGGCACCTGGACGCGGACGGAGGTCATTTTGCCCGACGACGTTCCCGCGAGACGTCGAAGACTTTCTCAGCGAGAAGGCTGCGGTGGCCGGTGTCGAGGCCTTCGGCGATCCGCTCGAATGTGAGGTAGTGGAGAAGTCGCTCGCGTCGGAAACCGACGAGCATTTCCGCGAAATCGAAGTCCCTCTCCTCCCAGCCCTCCCGGAGCCATGTGTGCCAGCCCGTCTCCAGAGTGTCTTTCACCATCTCGGCGCTGATCGAGACGCGAAGGGGTTCGTCTTCCGCGAAGTGCCGGCCGGGGTCGAAGGCGACGAAGAGTCCACGATCCGGATCGACACCGAGGAGGACTGAGGTGTAGAGACGAGAGGGTTCCGGAATGCCTGCGCCGCCGTCGAAGGCGTCTGGGAATTGAACGGTTGTGCTGGTATCGCTCCGCCGCGCTCTGGAAGGGCGTAACGGGAAGAGGAAGCCGCAGAGCCCGGCGCGTTGAAGCAGAGGGTGCTCGAAAGAGAGACGGAAGCCGTCACGATCTCTCCCCTCGACGAGCAGCAGCTCGCACCCGGACCGGACCAGCGTGTCGCAGACGAAGCCCAGGAGAGGCTTGCCCGCCGCATCCGACGAAAGTGAATGATGCTTCGCCATTCGTAGGAGGCTATCGAGCTCGAGGAAGAAAGGGAGCTCCCCAAGGCAGTCCGAACTGCCAGCCGTAACGGTGCTGTTCCGTGGGGGATCAGGCGGATCGGCCTGGCGGTACCGGTGCCGGCTCGAGTAACCTGGCGGCGTGCCGGGGCCGCTGCCCAATGGTGTTTACGACCACCTCCTCGATGACGCGCTCGCGGCGCTGGCCGGAGACGTTGGGGCCGATCGGGAAGTCTCGATCGACGAACTCGAGCCGGGCCGGACCCCGTCCTTCGTCGCGGCTCACCTGAAGCCTCTCGTTGAACGCGTACTCGCGTCGGT
>CALBDV010000118.1 GCA_937927565.1 uncultured Holophagales bacterium | reverse complement strand
CTCACCTCGATCGCGTCCGGATCCGACCAGAGGGCCCCCGCGACGACGCGGTTGTCCTCGGGGAGAGCGGTCATGTAGGTGAGCCGCTGCTCGCGCGTGAGGGCCCAGCGCTGGCGGCGCGCATCCCCTTTCGCCCGGGTGGCGAGGCGGCTGGTGTCCTCCCCGTCGATGGCGGTGAGGCGCGCCGTGACGACCGGGACCGAGACGATCCGCGTCGCCCCTTCGGCGGAGAGGCGCGCCTCGATGCCGGGCCACTGGTCGGGCTGGACGTCGAGGAGGAACGCGGTCGGGGCGTTCGCCGGCAGGTCCGCCGCGAGCTGTCGCGAGAAGTCGCGCTGGACGAGGGCGATGTGGAGGACGACGAGCGTTCCGAGGCCGAGGGCCAGGATCGAGCTGACCGTTCCCGCTCCCGGTCTGACGAGCGACGCGAGACCGTGCCGGAGGGCGAAGGGGAGCCTCTCCCTGTGCACGTGGGTCACGAGCCAGAGCAGGCCGCGGGCAGCGAGGGCGAGGACGAGGGCGGAGACCGCGAGGCCGGCGGTGAAGAGGACGGCGACGCGCGGCAGGCCCGACTGGACCCAGGCGGTCGCTCCGACACCGGCGAGGAGGAGCGCCCCTCCGAGGAGTTGCAGCGGTCGCGAGGCCGGGATCGGCTCGGCGTCCCTTCGGAGAACCCGTGCCGGGGGGACCCGGCGGACCGCGAAGAGGGCCGGGACTCCGAAAAGGAGCGAGACGCCGAGCCCGAGGCCGAGGCCGCGCAGGAGCGCCGCGGGCTGCCACGGGTCGAGCCCTCCCGGCGGGAGGAGATCTCCGTACGCATACCCGACCCCGGCGACGAGGCCGATGCCTGCAACGGCGCCGAGGAGGCTCCCGAGGAGGCCGAGCCCCGCCGTCTGCGCCGCGTAGAGAAGGATGGCCTCCTTCGAGGTGACGCCGAGGCAGCGGAGGATCGCGAGGGCGTCGAGGCGGCTCGCGATCCAGGCGCGAACCGTCTGGGCGACGCCGACACCACCGACGAGTAGAGACGTGAGGGCGACGAGGCCGAGGAACCGGGACGTCCTGCGGATCGCTTCACGCAGCTCGGGCTGGCCGTCCAGCCAGCTCTCCACGCGGAGGCCGGGAACGCCTTCGAGGCGGGTCTTCAGCGCGGCGGCCGTTCTTCGAGCGGTGGCGACGTCCGTCCCTTCGGGGAAGTTCAGGAGGACGCGGCGGGTGACGCGGCTTCCGAACCCGGCGAGGGTCGTCCGCGCGAGACCCTCCCGCGAGACGAAGACGCGAGGACCGATCCGGAAGGAACCGGCGAGGCGGTCGGCCTCGGACACGACCGTCCCTGCGATCCGGAAGAGGGCGCCGCCGAGAGAGACCTCCTCCCCGACCGCCACGCCGAGCCGGCGCAGGAGATCGGGGTGGGCGACGATGGTGTCGGCGGCGAGGAGCGAGCCGAGAGGCCGGTCCGGGTCGAGGCGCAGCTCGCCGACGAGCGGGTAGGGGGGCTCGACCGCCTTCAGCTCGACGAGAAGGCTGCGCGGGGCGAGGCCCTCGGCCACCGCCGTCGTCCCCGGCTCGAAGACGACGGTGACGAGGTCTTCCGTTCGGGTTCGAGTTCCGGGGATCGCTTCGATCGCCTGCGTGACGGCCGGCGGGAACGGCCGGAGCGACTCGACGGCCAGATCGGCGCCCAGGAGGGGGCGCGCCTGGCTCCGGATCGTCTCTTCGAGCGCGCCCGAGAGGCCCGCGACCGCTACGACGGCGGCGACGCCCGTCCCGAGGCACGCGGCGAAGAAAGTCATTCGCCCGCGGGAGCCGCGGCTTTCCCTCGCGAGCTGCCGGAAGAAGAGCGCGGCCTTCACGACGACGTCTCGTCCCGCTCGATCCGACCGTCGCGGAGGTGGATCCTGCGGCCGGCGAGGGCGGCGACGGCGGGGTCGTGCGTGACGAGGACGAGCGTGGTGCCGCTCTCGCTCCGGAGGTGGACGAGGACGTCGAGGATCGAGGAGCCCGTCGCGCTGTCGAGGTTTCCCGTCGGCTCGTCGGCGAGGAGGAGCGGCGGACGCGGGCCGAAGGCGCGGGCCAGCGCGACGCGCTGCTGTTCGCCCCCCGAGAGCTGGGCGGGGTAATGGTGCCCGCGCTCGGCAAGGCCCACGGCCGCCAGTAGCTCCGTTGCGCGCGTCCCGGCGTCGGTCTGGCCCGCCAGCTCGAGCGGCAGCAGGACGTTCTCGCGGGCCGTCATGTTCGAGAGGAGCTGGTACGACTGGAAGACGAAGCCGACCTTGCGCCGGCGCAGGAGGGCGAGGGCGTCCTCCGACATCGCGTGAATCGGCGCCCCCTCGAGGAGAACCTCGCCGCGCGTCGGCCGGTCGAGGCCCGCCATCAGGCCGAGGAGCGTCGACTTGCCGCTCCCCGACGGGCCGAGGATGGCGACGAACTCGCCGGCGCCGATGCCGAGGTGGACGTCGTCGAGGATCCGGAGCATCCGGGTCCCGGAAGGAAGCTCTTTCGTGATGCCGCGAAGCTCGAGGAGGGGCGTCATGGTAGGACGGAGTCTCGCATTCCCGTAACATCCGCCGCCGTGCGGCGCGCGGTTTGCCTCGCCCTGGCCTTCGGGGCCCTTCTCCTCGCTGGTTGCGCGAAGGGGAGAGACGAGGGCTCGTCGCCCACGAGGGCCCTCGTTCCGCTGAACCCCGGAGCGGCGCCGGCGGACACCGCCGGGGCCGGCCGTCCGGCCTCCGGCTCGGCCGGGGGGCCGGGAGCCGGGGACGCGGGGACCGCCCGGGCGGTCCCCGTGAACGCGCCCCTCGTCGTCTTCCTGGGCGACAGCCTCACCGCGGGGCTCGGCCTTCCGGTCGACCAGGCGTTTCCGGCCGTCGTGGCGGAAGAGCTCGCGAAGCGGGGCCGGCCGATCCGCGTGGTGAACGCGGGGGTGTCGGGCGACACGACAGCCGGCGGGCTCCGGCGGGCGGAATGGGTCCTCTCACAGCGCCCGGACGTCGTGGTCCTCGCACTGGGGGCCAACGACGGACTCCGGGGCCTGCCTCTGGCGGAGACCGAGAAGAACCTGCGGGGCATCGTCGGGAAAGCCCGCGAGGCCGGAGCGCGCGTCCTCCTCTGCGGAATGCTGATTCCGACCAGCTACGGGCCGCAGTACCAGGAGGGGTTCGGCCGGCTCTTCCCGCGCCTCGCAGAGGAGGAGGGCCTCCCGCTCGTCCCGTTCCTGCTCGAAGGCGTGGCGGGGAGGAAGGAGCTGAACCTCGAGGACGGCATCCACCCGAATCCGGAAGGGCAGAGGATCCTCGCCCGGAACGTCCTGTCCGCGCTCGAGGCGATCCTCTCCGAGCCCGCCGCGCCGGCGCGCTGAGAGGCGCGGCCTCAGTCCGTGCTGCTGGTGTAGAAGCGGTTCTGGGTGCCGCGGAAGAGCGCCGTCATGTCGAGGCTCGTCGCGTGTCGCTTCGTCGCGAGGGAGACGTAGGACGACGCCATCGTGTCCTTGCAGACGCCGAGAACGGTGCTGACGAGGCCGAGCGCCTCGGCGAGACCCTCCGGAGGAATCTTCTTGACCACGCGGCGCCAGACGGCTTCCTCTAGGACGTTGATGGCGGACTGGACCTCCTGTAGGTCGAACCCCTCGGCGAAGCGCTGCCGCGCGATCTCGCGGGCGTAGGCGAGGACGGGCTCGAGGTCCCTTTCGCGGACGGCGTCGACGAGGAGGGCGAAGAGGCGCGCGAGCCGGCGCCGCGTCTCGTCGGCTCCCGCCGCCTCGTAGCTGGTGAGCCGGCAGCGGGTCAGCCCTTCGTGGGACTCGGCCAGGATCGCGGGTTCGTCGTGCTGGAGGAGTTCGAGGAGGAGAGAAGGGGAGGTCATGCGGTTCCTTCCCGGGGGCGAGCCCCCGCCGGACATGATACGGAATCGGCGGGAACGCGGGGCGGACGGCTTCCACGGCGAGCCCTTGACGCACCGTTCCGGCCGCGTCAGAATTTCCATGTGGTCAGACCTCATACCAGATTACCGGCTCCCGCAGCTCGTGGCCGAAAGCCGTCGGCCCGAGCGCTCGCCCCCTTTGCCTCCGCGGCCCTGCGTCCCGGCGCCCACGCCGAGAAGGAGCTCCTTTCCGCCCTCCTCGCGGGCCGCTGGGCGCCCGGAGAGGGACTACCGCCCGAGCGGGAGCTGGCTGCGACGCTCGGCGTCACGCGCCCGACGCTTCGGGAGGTCCTGAAGAAGCTCGATCGCGACGGGTTCGTTTCGGTGAGGCACGGGCTCCCGACCCGCGTGAACGACGTCTGGACCGAGGGTGGGCTCAACGTCCTCGCCGGCCTCGCCGAGCACGGCGAGATCCCGAAGGGCTTCGTGAAGCAGCTCCTCGAGGTACGCGAGGTCCTCGCGCCGGCCTACGCGCGCGAGGCGGTCCGGCACGCTCCGGCCCGCGTCGCCGCGTTCCTGGCCGGGTCGGAGGCGCTCGGCTCCGGCGCCGGGGAGTGGTCCGCGTTCGACTGGGAGCTCCATCACCTCCTTGCCGTCGCCTCGGGCAACCCCGTCTACACGCTCATCCTGAACGGCTTTCGTGGCCTCTTTGCCCGTATGGCCTCGCTCTACTTCGAGCGGCCAGGGGCGCGGAAGGCGTCGCGCGAGTTCTACGCCGCGCTGAGCGCCGCGGCCCTCGCAGGCGATGCGGCGGGCGCGGAGCGGGTGACGCGTAACGTGATGACGCGAAGTGTCGAGCTCTGGCGACCGCTCGAGCGGCGTCTCGCCGGCGGAGGAGGCCGGTGAGGCGCTGGAACGGATGGGGAGACGACTCGGTCTCCGCCGCGCTCCCCCCGCGGGCCGTCGAGACGCTTTCCGCGTGGGTCGGACCCGCGACGCCCCCGCGCGACGCGACGCCGGCCGAGTCGCTCACCGCCGTGCCCGCTTCCCGCCTCGCGCCGGGAGGCGGCGTCACGCTCGATCCGTGGGAACGTCTCCTCCACGCCCGCGGGCAGAGCCTTCCCGACTGGATCGCCCTGCGCTCGGGTCGGATCGGCGTCATCCCCGATGCGGTCGCATTCCCCGAGAGCGGACGCGACGTGGCGGCGCTCCTGGCGTGGGCGCGCGAGCGGGGTGCCCGGCTCATTCCCTGGGGCGGAGGAACGAGCGTGGCGGGCCACGTGAGCCCTCAGCCTTCCGAGGCGCCGGTCGTCACGGTCGACCTCTCGCGCCTCTCGCGCCTCCTCTCGTTCGACGAGACGAGCCGGCTCGCGACGTTCGGCGCGGGCGTGAAGGGGCCCGACCTCGAGGCGACGCTCCTGGCGCGAGGGTGCACGCTGGGACACTTCCCGCAGTCGTTCGAGCTGTCGACGCTCGGGGGGTGGATCGCGACCCGCTCGAGCGGGCAGCAGTCCCTCGGCTACGGTCGGATCGAGCGCCTCTTTGCCGGTGGCTGCGTCGAGACGCCCGAGGGACGGCTCGATCTGCCGCCGTTTCCGGCGTCGGCGGCCGGCCCCGACCTGCGCGAGCTGGTCCTCGGGAGCGAGGGGCGGCTCGGCGTGATCACCGAGGGGACGGTCCGCGTCTCGCCGATTCCGGCGATCGAAGAGGTCCACGGCGTCTTCCTCCCGGACCTCCCATCGGCGATGGGCGCGGTCCGCGAGATGGCCGCGATGCGCCTTCCGCTCTCGATGCTGCGCCTCTCGACTCCCGAGGAGACCCGTACGACGCTCCTCCTCGCCGGGCATGACCGGCTCATCCGTGCCCTCGAGACGTACCTCTCCCTGCGGGGCGCGCGGGAGGAGAAGTGCCTCCTCCTCGTCGGGATCTCCGGAAGCGAGAATCTCGTGAGGCTGACGCGGAGGCAGGCGCTCGGGGCGCTCGCGATGCGTGGCGGAGTCGCCGCGGGGAAGGCCTTCGGAAAGGAGTGGCACCGGAACCGGTTCCGCGCCCCGTACCTCAGGAACTCCCTGTGGGAGGCGGGCTGGGCCGTCGACACTCTCGAGACGGCGGCGCCCTGGAGCCGCGTTCCCGCCCTCCTGTCCTCGGTCGAGGCGGCCCTTCGCACCGGGCTCGCCGGCGAGGCCGAGAAGGTCCACGCCTTCACCCACCTGTCTCACGTCTACCTCGACGGATCGAGCCTCTACACGACCTACCTCTTCCGCCTCGCCGCCGATCCCGACGTGAACCTCGCCCGCTGGAGGACTCTCAAGACGGCGGCGTCCGCGGCCATCGTCGCGGGAGGCGGGACGATCAGTCACCAGCACGGCGTCGGTACGGACCACGCTCCGTGGCTCGCGGCCGAGAAGGGGGAGCTCGGCATCCGGGCGCTGCGCGACCTCTTCCGCACGTTCGATCCCGACGGTCTCCTCAACCCCGGGAAGCTCGTGCCGTGACGCGCACCGAGGACTGGAGCAGCCTTCGTCCGTCCGTCGACCTCCTCGTCGTCGGCGGCGGTATCACCGGGGCAGGTATCGCGCTCGAGGCGGCGCGCGCGGGCCTGTCGGTCCTCCTCGTCGAGCAGGGAGACTTTGCTTCCGGGACGTCGAGCCGCTCCTCCAAGCTCGTCCACGGCGGGCTGCGCTACCTCGCGGAAGGGGACGTGAAGCTGACCTGGGAAGCGGTGCGCGAGCGAGACCGGCTCCTTTCGGAGGCGCCCGGGCTCGTCGAGCCGATCGGCTTCCTGTTCGCTCTTCACGAGGGCGACCATCCAGGCCGGGCCCTGGTCGGGACGGGCCTCGCCGTCTACGACCTCATCGCCCGCCGGGGGCGGCACGCACGCCTGACGCGCGATGAGTTCCTCCTCCGCGCCCCGCACGCCGGAGCGCCGGGCCTCGAAGGGGGCTTCTCCTACTCGGACGCCACGACCGACGACGCCCGGCTCGTCCTGCGTGTTCTGCTCGAAGCGGAGGCCGAAGGCGCACGGACCCTGAACTACGTCCGCTGCGAGGGGCTCCTCCGGGAGAAGGGGACCGTCGTCGGTGCAGTCCTGCGGGACCTCGTAGGGGGCGAGGAGCGCGAGGTGAGGGCCGCGGCCGTCGTCAACGCCACCGGTGCGTGGGCCGACCGCCTGCGCGGCGAAGTGGGGGGCCGGTCCCGGATTCGACCCCTGCGCGGAAGCCACCTCCTCTTCCCGGCCTGGCGCTTTCCGGTGGCGCAGGCGGTGACCTTTCGCCACCCGCTCGACAGGCGGCCTCTCTTTGCCTACCCGTGGGAAGGTCTCACGCTCCTGGGAACGACCGATCTCGACCACCCTCAGCCGCTCGACGAGGAACCGTCGATCGCGACGGCGGAGGCCGCCTACCTGCTCGAGGGGGCGCGGGCTGCCTTCCCCTCGCTCTCTCTCTCGGCGCCAGACGCAATCGCGAGCTTCGCGGGGGTGAGGCCCGTGATCGGAACGGGGAAGGCGAGGCCGTCCGAGGAGAGCCGTGACCACGTCCTCTGGGAGGAAGCGGGGCTCCTGACGGTGACGGGCGGAAAGCTGACGACGTTCCGCCTGATCGCGCTCGACGCACTGAAGCTCCTGCGCAGGCGGCTCCCGGCCCTGTCGAGCATCGGCGCCGACGCTCGCGTCTTCCGGGCGGGCGGGGCCGAGCTTCCGCCCGTTCGAGACCTCGACGCCGGCGCGGCCCGCCGCCTCGCCGGGAGGTACGGGCGCGCAGCGGCGTCGGTCGTCTCGGAGGCGCGGCCGGGAGAGCTCGAAGCGATCCCTGGCACGCCCTACCTCTGGGCGGAGCTCCGGCGGGCGGCGCGCGCCGAGAAGGTCGTCCGGCTCGACGACCTTCTCCTGCGGCGGGTCAGGGCCGGCCTCCTCCTCCCCGACGGCGGGGCCTCGCTGATTCCGCGCCTTCGCGCGGTCTGCGGGGAGGAGCTGGCGTGGGATGATGGGCGCTGGTCCATGGAAGAGCAGACGTACCTCGCGAGGTGGCGCACGAACTACGCTGCTCCTGCCGCTCGCGCCGAATCCGCGGTGCCTGCGGCGGAGTCCGCCCCCGCACTCTGCGCGTGAGCGGCGACCGGCTCCTCGCCATCGACCACGGGACGCAGAGCGTCCGCGCTCTCCTTTTCGACCTCTCCGGAAACCTCCTCGCGCGAAGCCGCGTCGCGATCGAGCCGTACGTCCCTGGACCGCCGGGTTTCGCCGAGCAGGACCCGGAGCTCTACTGGCGGACGGTCTGCGAGGCGACGCGCGCGCTCCTCGCGCAGCCGGGCGTGCGGCGGGAGGCGATCGCCGGCCTCGCCGTCACGACGCAGCGGGCGACGATGGTCTGCACGGATGCGAAAGGGCGGCCGCTCCGTCCGGCGATCGTCTGGCTCGACCAGCGCAGGACGGAGGGGGTCCCGCCCGTCGGCGGCCTCTGGGGGATGCTCTTCCGCGTCTCCGGCATGTCCGAAACGGTCGGCTACTTCCAGGCCGAGGCCGAGGCCCAATGGCTTGCCCGGCACGAGGGCGAAACCTGGAAGAAGACGGAGCGATACCTCTTCCTCTCGGGCTTTCTCGCCCACCGGCTCACGGGGCGGTTCGTCGATTCCTCCGGGGGACAGGTCGGCTATGTCCCGTTCGACTACCGGCGCCTCCGCTGGGCAGGACGTTTCGACTGGAAGTGGGACGCGCTGCCGGTTCGCCGGGAGCAGCTGCCGGAGCTCGTTCCCCCCGGCGGGCGGCTCGGCGAGCTGACGGCTTCGGCCGCCGAGGCGACCGGCCTGCCGAAGGGCCTCCCGGTGATTGCCGCCGCGGCCGACAAGGCGTGCGAGGTCCTCGGGGCGGGGTGCCTCGAGCCGCACGTCGCCTGCCTCAGCTACGGCACGACGGCGACGATCAACACGACGCACCGCCGCTACGTCGAGCCGCTTCCGCTGCTGCCGCCCTACCCGTCGGCGATGCCGGGCGCCTACAGCCTGGAGATCCAGATCTACCGCGGCTTCTGGATGGTGACCTGGTTCAAGGAGCAGTTCGGGCAGGCCGAGGAGGCGAGGGCCCGCGAAGAGGGGCTTCCCGCCGAGGTGCTCTTCGACGAGCTCGTCTCGAAAGTCCCACCCGGGTCGATGGGTCTCGTTCTCCAGCCCTACTGGTCGCCGGGCGTGAAACGCCCCGGTCCCGAAGCAAAGGGGGCCGTCATCGGTTTCGGCGACGTCCACACGCGCTCCCATCTCTACCGCGCCATCCTCGAGGGCCTCGCCTACGCCCTCCGCGAGGGCAAGGAGCGGTCGGAGAAGCGGAGCGGGGTGCCGATCACCGAGCTGCGCGTCGCCGGCGGGGGAGCGCAGAGCGACGCGGCGATGCAGATCACGGCCGACGTCTTCGGACTACCGGCGGCGCGTCCTCACGTGACCGAGGCGTCGGGCCTCGGGGCCGCGATCGACGCGGCGGTCGGGCTGGGGCTCCACCCGTCGTTCGAGGCCGCCGTCGCTTCCATGACGCGCCCGGGACGCGTCTTCGTCCCGGACCCGGCGACCTCGGGCCTCTACGACCGCCTCTATCGCCGCGTCTACCGGAGAATGTACGAGCGCCTGCGGCCACTCTACGAGGAGATTCGCGACATCACCGGGTACCCGCCCTGAAGCGAAGGCCCGGCGCTCTCGCCGCGGCAGGTCCATCACTCGGAAAAGGCGGCCAGGTCTCTTGTCTCCTGTTCGATGGGCTGCTATGTTCCCGTGTTTTTCAAGCGAGGGAAATCAATGCGTGAGAAGCTTCTGAAGCTGACTCTGTCGATGGTCGTGAGCGTTCTCGGAACGGCACCGCTTCTCGGCCAAGCCATCATGGGCACCGAGGGCGACAGCAATCTGGCTGTCGTCCTGCCGTCGCCGAACTCCGGCCTGCCGACGCCCGCCCAGATCGCCGTTCCGGGCCTTCCGGTCGGCGCCAGGCCGCACGGGGTGGGCTATTTCGGGTCCGACAACGCGCTGATCTCGGATTTCAACAACAACCGCATTTTCAACGTGCAGGTCTCGACCGCCTCGCTCGTCTCGACGATTACGACCTCGCCCTCCTACAGCGGAATGGGTTCGATCGCCGTCGCGCCGAGCCTCAATTTCGCCCTGGCTTGCGGCAATTCGACGACGATGAGTGTCCTCCAGGCTCCCTTCGTGGCGGGGGCGGCGATCACGACGGTGACTCTTCCGGGCCAGATCGCCTCCTACCAGACGCAGGCCATCGGCTTTGCTCCCTCGGGGCGGGCGTTCGTCTACACGACGGCGGGGATCTCGGTGCTGGACCCACCCTATTCCGCGATCGCGTTCACGATCCCGGTTGCAGGGAACAGCCTCGGCGGTGCGCTGGCCCTCTCCCCGAACGGGAATACGATCCTCGTCACGAAGCTCACGGGTGTCGTCGAGATCTTCACCGCACCCTTCTCGGCGGCTTCGACCGGCGCGACCCTCACGATAGCGGGCGCAGTGGGACTGGATGGAATCCAGATCACTCCCGACGGCACAAAGGCGCTGGTAGGGGACGTCTTTGCGACCCTCAGCGCGTTCGCGATCTCCGCGCCGTTCACTTCGGGCTCCGTGGTGGAGGCCCTTCCGATCCCCGCCTCCTGCACCGGGGGCTTCGAGGACGTCGGGATCAGCGCGGACGGTCAGCTCGCGGTCTTCACGGGCAACAGCAACGGGACGCGGCTTCCGGCGGCCTTCGTGCAGGCGCCGTTCACTGCCGCAGGCGCCACGTCGTTTGCCGTCGTGCTCGGCTCGGAAGGGCCGCCGGACACCCGGGGTCGCGGCACGGGAGCGGTCCGTTTCCTTCCCCCGGGCCTCGCACCGGGCCTGACCGTGAGCAAGAGCGCGCCCGCGTCGGTCGCGTCGGGGGCTCAGCTCACCTACACGATCACCTACGGGAACACGGGTGGCGCGGCGGCAAGCGGCGTCGTCATCAAGGAAACGCTGCCGGCGGGAACGACGTTCGTCTCGGCTACGGGTGGCGGCATACAGAGTGGCGGGGTGGTCACGTGGAACGTCGGCGCCATTGGTGCCGGCGTGACCGGGCAGACCGTTTCGTTCACGGTGTCGGTGACCGCCACCAGCGGTGACATCGTGAATGGCAACTACACGATCGAAGGGACCGGTATCGCGCCCATCTTCGGTCCCCCGGTGACGACGACGGTGGCATCGACGCCTGCCGCCCTGACGATCCTGAAGACGGCTTCGACCCCGACGCCGATCCTCGGCACTCCCTTCAGCTTCCAGATCGTCGTCTCCAACACCGGCGGTGCGGCGGCCTCTTCGGTCCAGGTGACCGACACCGTTCCCGCCGGCCTTCTGGTCGGCGCCGTCACGATCGCCCCTTCAGGCAGCTGCGTCGTGGCGGCGCAGGCGGTGTCCTGCTCGATCCCGACACTGGCGGCAGGCGCTTCCGCCACGATCACGATCCCCGTGACCCCCTCCGTCGCCGGGTCGTCCACCAATACCGCCGCTGCAACGTTCACGGGAGGGTCCACCGTGCAGAGCTCCGCGATCGTGACCGTCCTGGATCCGTCGGGTACGGCGATTCCGGCTGCGTCGGCGTGGGGCCTGATGCTCCTCGCGGCGGCACTTGGTTCCGCCGGGCTCTTCGTGATGAGACGGGGCGTCTGACCCCTCGAGCAGGCGCTGGCACCGGGGCTCGGGACAGTCCGTTTCGTCCTGAGCCCCGGCGTCATTCCCGGGTTCTCGTTGGCGAGGTTCCGCGCCACGCCACACCACACCGCAGGTCCGGATTCGACGTACTGAAGATGGTCAGGACCGGGGGGAATCGTCCCTCGTCCTACCGTATCCTCTCCCGTGACATGAACGGAGCTGACGGCCTCATCGCCCGCAAGGGCGCAATCCTCGTCAAGTGGGGTTTCGAGCAGTACCGCTCCGGCTTTCGCCGGCTCACCCGCCGCTCCGCCATCCACTTCGAGTCCGCCGACTGGCACGGCGTCCAGCAGGACATGGTGGAGAGGCTGGCGCTCTACACGAACGTCGTCCGCCGCGTCGTGGCGGCGCTCGAGGAGGTCTTCGGCGAGGCGCGCCGGTCGCCGGATCTCTGGTCGGCGATGAAGCGGGAGTACTCCTGGCTGATGGGCGGGCACGGAGACCTCGAGCTGGCCGAGACGTTCTTCAACTCGGTCACTCGGAAGGTCTTCACGACGGTGGGCGTCGACGCGAAGCGGGAGTTCGTCCACTTCGGGAGCGACACCGGCCTTCCGCCCCCCGGCGCCGTGCCCGTGAGGACCTATCCCGGCGCTCTCTCGACCTGCTCCGTCGTCCACCAGGTCCTCGACGACTACGCGTTCGGAATCCCCTGGGCCGACACCGAGGGGGACGCCGAGCTCGTGGCCCGGGCCGTGGACGAGACCCTCACCGCGGCCTGGGGCGACACGGCCTTCGACTTCGTCGAGCTCCTCGAGCCGGTCTTCTACCGGAACAAGGGCGCGTACGTCGTCGGGCGGGTGGTCCGCGGAGAGAGGTTCCTTCCGCTCGTTCTCGCCCTCGTGAACCCGGCCGGCCGGGTCGTGGTCGACGCGGTCCTGCTCGATGAAGATGACGTCTCGGTCGTCTTCAGCTTCACGCGCTCGTACTTCCACGTGGACGTGGAGGCGCCGGCGGGGGTCGTCCGATTCATGAAGTCCATCCTCCCGCGCAAGCCGATCGCCGAGCTCTACGTGACTCTCGGGTACAACAAGCACGGCAAGACCGAGCTCTACCGCGACCTGCTCCGGCACCTCGACCGGTCCGGCGACCGGTTCGAGACGGCCCGGGGAGAGAAGGGAATGGTGATGGTCGTCTTCACCATGCCCGGCTACGACGTCGTCTTCAAGGTGATCCGCGACCGCTTCGGGCCGACGAAGACGGTGACCCGGGCCCAGGTCAAGGAGCGATACCAGTTCGTCTTCGAGCACGACCGGGCCGGACGGCTCGTCGACATCCAGGAGTACGAGTTCCTCGAGTTCGCGCGGGACCGCTTCGCGCCGGACATCCTGGAGGAGCTCCTGGCGGAGTGCTCGGAGACCGTGGCCCTCCAGGGCGACGCCGTCGTCATCCGCCACCTCTACACCGAGCGGCGCGTCGTGCCGCTGAACCTCTTCATCCGTGAGGCGCCCGAAGAGAAGGTGCGGGAGGCGGTCCTCGAATTCGGCCGGGCCCTGCGCGACCTCGCGGCCACGAACATCTTCCCCGGGGACCTCCTCGTCAAGAATTTCGGGGTGACGCGGCACGGCCGGGTCGTCTTCTACGACTACGACGAGCTCTGCGCGGTGACCGATTGCGACTTCCGGGAGCTGCCGGACGACGAGGACTGCGGCGGGGGAGACGGCCCGAGCTTCTACGTCGGACCGCGAGACGTCTTCCCGGAGGAGTTCCTGACGTTCATGGGGTTTCCGAAGCCGCTCCGGATCCTCTTCGCCGGGACGCACCCTGACCTCGTGAGGCCGGAGTTCTGGAACGACATGAAGCGCCGGCACGCCGCGGGGGAGGTTCTCGACGTCTTCCCCTATCCGCCGGAGCGCCGGCTCCGGCAACCGTCGGCGGGCTGATTCGCCCGGAGGCTCCGGGCGGCGGTTTGTCGGGCCGTCCCGGCGCCTTTAGAATCCGCGGCTCCGGAGGTTTCGAGATGGCCGATATCAAGATGCCCGCCCCGCCGAACGGAGAGACGATCCGCATCGTCGACGGAAAGCTCGTCGTTCCCGACAACCCCATCATCCCCTTCATCGAAGGCGACGGTACGGGCCCAGACATCTGGCGCGCCTCCGTTCGGGTTCTGGACGCTGCGGTCGCGAAGGCCTACGGTGGGAAGCGGAAGATTGCCTGGATGGAGGTCCTCGCGGGCCAGAAGTCGTACGACGCTCTCGGGACGTGGCTTCCCGACGAGACGGTCCAGGCGTTCAAGGACTACCTCGTCGGCATCAAGGGGCCCTTGACGACGCCGATCGGCGGCGGTATCCGGTCGCTGAACGTCGCCCTCCGCCAGCTCCTCGACCTCTACGTCTGCCTCCGGCCGGT
>CALBDV010000117.1 GCA_937927565.1 uncultured Holophagales bacterium | reverse complement strand
TCCTCCAGGGGCTCGCCAAGCCGCGCGACTGCGCCGCATTCGGAAAGGAGTGCCGGCCGGAGAAGCCGCTCGGCGCCCCGATGGTCTCCTCCGAAGGGGCTTGCGCGGCCTACTACTCCTACGGCCGCGAGTAAGGATCGACCAGACCGATGAGCGACGACCTCGGCGAGAAGCTCCTGGCGCTCTCCTGCCCCGTTCCCGTCTCCGACTATCCCAACATTCTCCTCGGTCACGGCGGCGGCGGTCGCCTCTCCCAGATGCTGGTGGAGAAGATGTTCGCGGCGTCCTTCGACAACGCCGCGCTCTCCGAGATGCACGACGGCGCGGTCCTCTCCGTGCCGGCCGGCCGGCTCGCCTTTTCGACGGACTCCTACGTCGTCCGCCCCTACTTCTTCCCGGGGGGCGACATCGGCTCGCTCGCCGTCCACGGCACCGTGAACGACCTCGCGATGTGCGGCGCCCGGCCGCTCGCCCTCTCCTCGGCGCTCATCCTCGAGGAGGGGCTCCCGATGGAGGACCTCTGGAGGATCACCCGGTCGATGGCCGAGGCGGCGAGGGCCGCGGGCGTCTCCATCGTCACGGGAGACACGAAGGTCGTCGACCGCGGCAAGGGAGACGGCATCTTCATCAACGTCTCCGGCGTCGGCCTCGTCCCCGACGGCATCGAGATCTCCCCGCGACGGGCCAGGCCCGGAGACGTCCTCCTCGTCTCCGGCGCGATCGCCCAGCACGGCATCGCGATCATGGCGCTGCGCGAGGGGCTCGAGTTCGGAACGACGGTCACGACCGACTCCGCCCCCCTGAACGGCATGGTCGCGACCCTTCTCGAAGCCCTCGGCCTCGACGTCCACGTCCTGCGCGACCCGACGCGGGGCGGCGTCGCCTCGGTCCTCAACGAGATCGCGAAGTCCGCCGGCGTCGGCGTCACGATCACCGAGGCGGCGATCCCCGTCGCCGAGGAAGTGCGCGGAGCGTGCGAGATCCTCGGGCTCGACCCTCTCTACGTCGCCAACGAAGGGAAGCTCCTCGCGTTCGTCGCCCGCGAGCGGGCCGACGAGGCGCTCGCCCTGCTGCGAGCGCACCGCTACGGCGCGGAGGCGGCGATCGTCGGCGAGGTGACGGGCGAGCACCCGGGACGGGTCGTCCTGAAGAGCCGCGTCGGCGGCCGGCGCATCGTCGACCTCCTGACGGGCGACCAGCTCCCGCGGATCTGCTGACTCAGCGAGCCCCGGTCAGCGCTCTCGCGCGGGGAGGAGCGTCCGCTCGCGCTCCTCGCGGCGGCGGCACAGGCCGTCGACCATCTCGTCGACGCGGGCCCTCGGGAGCGCCTTCGGTCCGCTTCCGGGTCCCGAAGCGACGGCGTGGGAGTCCTCGAGGCACTCGTTCACCGAGCATCCCTCGCAGAGGTAGTACTCGATTCCCTCGGGAAGCCGCGGCTCAGGGGCGGCCGCCAGAAGCTGGACACCCCGGCCAACGACGGTTTCCCGAGTCAGGAGACCCGCCCCGACGAGCTCGTTGACGGCCCGGGAGACGGTGGACCGAGTCCACCCCTTCTTTTCGAAGAGCTCGGACAGCTCGGCGAGCGTGACGGGTGCGCCCGCGCGCTGGAGACCCCAGAGAACGGCGATGCGGGAAGGTGTGGTCGACAGGCCCGCGAGCTTGAGGACCTCGCGAAGGCGAAGGACCTCGATTCGCGTCAGCTCGACGCCCCAGCGGGGACCGGTGATCGCTGGAGGGCGCGTCCGTCGCGTCGGCACAGGAGAGGTGTAACATTTCCTGTTTGCCCGGGCAAGCGCCGTGATGCGCGGCTTTCGTGCCCTCATTCCAGCCAGGGGTTCCGGATGGGCCGCGGGGGATCTCCCGGCGTCCTCCGAAGTCGATCGATCCGGTCCCGAAGCGCCGCGCGCACGGATTCGTCGTCTTCGGGTACGGCCGCCAGGGCAGCCTCCCACGCCACGACCGCCTCTTTCGGGCGCCCGAGCTCCATCTCCAGGTTCCCCAGCTCGAGTGCCGAGGCGAAGGCGCCCGGATGGAGGCGCGCCGCCTCGGCGAAGCGGTCGCGGGCTTTCGCGGCGTCCCGCCACGGCCCGTGCGCGAGGGACAGGCCCTCGAAGTAGAGCCCCTGCGCCTTCAGCCACGGCAGCCGGAACGTTCCTCGGTAGACGAGGAGGTTCCCCCGCCGGTCGACCGGCTCGACGCGTCGGAAGGGCTCGTAGTCCCACGCGCGGGAGGGCGCCACCTCCACGGCGGAGATGAGGAACGTCCCGGTCAGGGTGCCCGAGCCGTCCGCGCTCTCCCAGGCGCGACCTCGAAGGCCGAGCCTCGCGCTCTGCTCGGGCGCCATCGAATAGGCGATGAAAGGGACCTCCGCCCTCGGCCTCAGGACCTCCCGCTCGTACCGGGCGAGCTCGAGGGAACGCTGCCCGAGGTCGATTCCCTCGTTGTTGAAGAGCTTCCAGGCGTTCGCCGTTCCCCCGGCGAGCAGGTTGTGGAACTCCCACGGTCGCGGCACGAGGAGCGCCGACGCTGCTGCGATCGTGAAGAGGCCTGCAGCGGCGACGCGGGTACGGCGGTCGCGCCCCCCGAGGTCCGCCGCTGCAGCACCTGCGAGGGCCGCAAGCGCCGGGAAGACCGGCAGGGCGTGCCTGACGCCGGCATAGCCCGCCCTCGCCACCGCCAGGGTCGCGAGGAACGCCCCGCCGGCCAGCCCCAGGACGAGAAGGGTGTCTCGTGACGGGTGCCGCGCCGCCCGCCCTGCCGCGGCCCAGGCGAGACCGCCGATCGCCAGCACCAGCAGGCCGAGAGGGAGCTTCACGCCGAGGATTGCCGGGAAGTACCAGGCCGGCGTCGTCGAACGAATGCTCCCGAACGCGAAGAACGGGAAGCTCCTCCCCTCGACGGCCGCGCGCGTGACGTCGGCCAGTCCCCAGATGTAGGCACGGGGCAGGAGCCTCCACCGGTCGGCGGCACGAAGGCTCTCGCGGACCAGCGGGCTGCCGACGTCGTCGAGCTTGGAGACGAGAGGTCTGTTGAACGTGTCGCCGGCCTCACCGCTCTCTCGGAAGCGGAAACCGTAGAGACCCCAGAGGAGGACCCAGGCTCCGACGAGAACGAGGGCAGCGGCCGCCGCGCGCCGCCGGCGGCTCGGGCCTTCGGCCCGCTCGCGCAGCATCTCGAACAGGGCGAGGCCAAGCACGACGGCCACCGCCACGAGCGCCGAGTGCTTCGTTCCCATCGCCCCGCCGAGCGCGAGGGCCGCCTGGACCACGTCCCGGGCCCTGGCCGTCCTCACCGCCCGGACGCTCGCCAGGACGGCGATGGCCGAGAGGAGCGCGACCGGGAGGTCGGTCATCGCGACCGGCATGTGAGCGGCGACCGTCGGGTCGATCGCGAGAAAGAGGATCGAGAGAAGCGCCGGGGTCTCCCCCACTCCGCGGCGGAGCTCGATACCGAGCAGGAGGAGGAGTGCCCCGTTCAGGAGCAGCATGGCCGCCCGCGCCCGCGAGTGGACCGCATCCGGATCCGCGTCCGTGTAGACGGCGGACTCGGCGAAAGCCCTCTCGTCGGGCTTGTCGAACAGCGGCCGGAACGGGGGGACCGCGAGGACGCTCGGAGGGAGGGCGGCCCCCAGCCAGAGCTTCACCAGCGGCGGATGCTCGGGGTTCAGCCGGTAGTCGCCGAGCCGGGCGTAGGCCGCGCCTGCCACGAGGTGGTACGGCTCGTCGATCGTCAAGCCGTCGTGGCGGGTGGCCCACGCCGCGCGAACGACCGTCAGTAACACGAGGGCGGCAAGGCCGAGGAGGCACGCTGCGGACCGGCCCGGACCGACTGCGGCGGGCGGCCTGCGTTGCCTGGCTACGGGAAGCCGGCTCGACGCTCCGGAGACCCGGATGATCTACTCCTTCTTCGCGATGTACTTCTTGGCGGCGAGGTTCGGCGCGAGAGCCTGCAGGGAAGTGAAGAGATCCAGCGGCTTCGAGCTCATCTCGCGCTTTCCGCCCGCGTCGCGGAAGCGGAACTCTGCGTCCGCGGTCTTCACGCCCCACTCGTAACAGCCGGCGTCCGACGAGGCGTCGTTCGGACAGACGAGAAACTGCTCCTGGATCCTCGCCAAAGGAAGTACGACGTTTCTCGCTTCATCTCCCGCGTCGAGCCAGCGAATCTCGTCCCCGACGAAGGAGAGCTTCCCCGGTTCCCACCGGGGCCGGAACAGGACGACGCCGGGGCTGCGCCGGACGAGACCATCCCACGACCGGTCGACCCGGGGGGCCGGGCTCGGGACCGTCGCGGCGGGGGCCGCCGGGGGGGCGGCCGCCATGTGCACCGAGGGCACTACGGGCACCGAAGGCGGTACAGGCGGCGCAACTGCCACAGGTGGAGCAGGTGCAACAGGCGCAATCTCCACCGGGGGCGCCACGACGGCCTCCGCGGCAGGTGCCGGCGGGCCGCCGGTCTTCATCATCGCCTCGATGATCGACTCGGGTACTCCCGCCGTCTTGCACGCGATGATGTCGTCTGTCGAGAGCTCGTAGACGACGCTCTCTCTTTCGATCTTCCTCCGGAGGAACTCTTCCGAAAGGCCCGCCTTCCAGAGCTTGACCACCTGCTCGAACGGCTTTGCTCGCGCTGCAGAAACGGAACCGGCCTCTGGCGGAGCCGCTGCGGCCGCCGGGCCCTCGGGCGCGGCGGCCTGCCCGAAGGCCAGGTTGGCGAGCGCCAGGGCGACGAAGAGCGCGGCGAGCCGGATGGTGTGAAGCAGCATGGATTCCCCTTCCCGTGCCGGAACCGTCGGTACCGCCGTCCAGGACGGGCGGGGAACGCTATTCCGGCATTCGTGGAACGGCGATTCTCGCTCAGGAGGGAGCTGGCCGCGGCCGGCCGCCCTCCATGCAGCCGCCCTCCGGCTCAGCACCACTCGACCCTTGCGTCCTTTCCGAGGCGGACGAGGACGTCGGCGAGCTGGGTCACGAGGTTCTGCCGGATGGAGACACTCTTGGGAAGAAGAGGGTTCTGGTAGTACGGGTTCGTGCTCTCCCCCGCGAGGAACAGGACCGAGTCGGACCGGAGCAGCTCGTCGGCGAGGAGGCTCGCGCCGTTTCGGTCGGTCGGGAGCCGGCGACCGTCCCGGAGGTGGTCCCCGAGAAGTCGAAGGGTCCGGGCGAGGGTCAGGATCCCCTCGGTCAGGAGGTCGATGCCCCTCAGCTCGCCGATGGGCGGCACGTCCTCGCGCCCCGTGCTCTCGTCCGTCTGGATCACCTCGCCCAGGGCGTCGGCGACGAGGTTCCCGGTCGTTCCGCCACAGACGACGCGGCGGCCCTCGAAGGCCAGAAGCCTGCGCACCGCCTCCGCATCTCCCGCCTTCTCCTTCGGCGGCCCCGTGAAGACCATGAGCCTCCTCGGCTCCCGGACGAGGATGCCGACGAACGTCGCGTCGTCGCCGACGTCTTCCCCGTACCGCAGGCGCGTCTCGCGGATCACCCCTTTCACGAGGCGCTCCGCGGAGAGGCTCCGCGACTGCGCGGAGGCCTCGAGGCTGGCGGCGATCTCGTCCCAGCCCCACTTCAGGTTCATGAGGTGACCTCGGCCGGCGTACGGAACGCCGTCGCTCATCACGCCGAGGAAATCGCCCGGGACGAGGAACCCCTCCCCCACCTCGAGCCGCTTGCGGGCGACGGTCTCCACCTTCATCGGCACGTGCTCGCGCCGGCACTTCTTCAGGAGAACCGGCGGGGGCGTGTCGGAGCCGACGACCTGGAAGCGGCCGTCGCCGTGGCGGATTCGGACGATGGTGAACGCCGCGTAGGCGACACCCCGCTCGCGGCAGACGGGGAGCGTGCCCGAGACGGTCTCGATCACGTCCGGCAGGGAGACGCCGTGCCGGAGCATCGTCGCGACGATGACGCTCGTCAGGCGCGCCAGGATGTTCGCCTTCACCCCGGAGCCGAGGCCGTCGGCGAGCACCACGAGAGTCTCGTCCGGGAGCCGCACGGTCTTCACCTGGTCGCCGCAGAGCTCCTCGCCCTGGCGCGTCAGGCTCTCGAAGTGGACGTCGTAGAAGACCGCGGCGTCAGTCACGGTCGGGCCCGAGGAGGGCCAGGAGGCGAAGAAGGCTCACCTTCGTCTCGGCCGTCCTCTCCCCGAGGAGGCCGGCGATCTCCTGCGCCACGCGCATCTGCTCGTCGACGACACCTCGGACCTCCTGCGCCGCCTTCCGGCGCAGCGACTCGAGCTCCTCGCGCTGTTTCCGCTCGCGCGTCACGTCGACGAAGATCCCGGCGACGACGCCCCCCTCCGCCACCGGGAAGAGGACCTTCCTCACGGTGAGGTCGTACCGGGGGTAGTGGACCTCCTCGCCGACGACCTCGCACTTCTCGTGGAGCGCCCGGCGGAAGTCCGACACGTCGCCGAGAAGCTCTCCGGCGGGGCGCCCCACGAGGGCCCCCGCCTCACCCTTGAGCATCCGGCAGAGCGCGGGGTTCACGACCCGGACCTTCAACTCGCCGTCGAGGACGAGCAGCCCGTTCGGGTCGTAGTCCCACAGGAGCTTCCAGAGGTCTGGGGCCAGGTCTTGATTTTCCATTATGGAGATGCCGGGGCCGGGCCTCTTTCCACGGAACGCCTTTGCGCCGTCCGGAGCCGTCAGGGAGCCTTGGGGAAGACGCCCACGAGCGCCGTCCACTCCTCGGGCGTCAGTATCCGCTGCAGCTCGCTCGCGGCGCCGACGACCGCGTTGTCGGACTTCATCTGGGTCTCTTCCAGGTCGTTCACGACGTCGATGAAGTCGTCTCGAACGGAGTCGTAGCTCTCGAGGAGCTTCTGGAACTTGCCGGTCGCCTTCCTGCGGGCCGACTCTTCACCCTTTGCGGCCGTCGTGAAGCTCGCCATGACCCCATCGGCTTTCTTCAGCCGTGCCGGATCCGTGACGACGGACGGGAGCGCCTGCCGGACCCTTCCGGTGAAGACGGGAGCCGGGGCGGCGGGAGTGAAGTAGCCCTCGGGCCAGAGCTCTTTCCACTCCTTGACCGACACGAAGGGACGCACCGCCAGCAGCGCGTCCACGGCCGCCAGCGAGGCCTTCCGGCGGTCGTCCCGCAGGAGGCTGACGGAGAGCTGACGTTCTCCGACGGAGGAGGTCTGGCTGAAGAAGGCCGCCTTCACGTCCCCTTCGGCCGCCTTGATGACGTCGAGGTACGCCTGCCGCTTCGCCTCGTACTGCCGCCCGCCTTCCGCCACCTTCCGGGCTCGCTCCGGCTCCTTGACGACCGCGGAAACCTTCTGTTCCCAGTCGCCGGGAAGGCGTGACTGGGCGAAGGCGAAAGACGGACACCCGACCGCGAGGAGCGCGACGGCAATGAGCGGCTTCGTTCTCATGATCCGAGTATACCGGATGGTGGGGTCAGGTCTTGATTTTCCATTATAGATCGTACCGGGCCTCTGGCATGTCGCTCGCACCTGAGTCCGTCGCTGCCAGTCCGGCATGTCCGAGGAGGCACTCGATGCGCCGTCGCCAGAACCCGTCCATTCCCCTTCCAGCCGCTTTCTCCATGCTTCTCGCCGCGACCGTCCTCGCTTCGCCACTGCAGGGCGCCGAGCTGGTCCAGGGAGTCCGCTCGAAGCTCTCCGCCGCCGACCTGGCGAGCGGAGAGGCAGCCGTCGAGGCCTACCGGCTCGCGAAGGGCATCGACTCCGAGTACCTGAACGCCGTCGGCTGGCTCGCCCGCGGCGCCGAGATGCTCGGGAAGCGCGACAAGGCGGCCGCCTGGGTCGCCGAGCTGCGGCGAGAGATCCCTGCAGAAGCTCCGGGGACGATCGTTCCCCTCGGCGCGGCGATCGAAGTCGAGGGAAAGCTGACTCTCGCCAATGGAGGACGGGGCGCCGCAATCCGGTTCCTCGAGGGCGAGCTGGCGCTCGCAAAGGACACCTCCCTCAGGTCGAGAATCCGGAAGAACCTCAACATCCTGACCCTCGAGGGTGAGGCGGCTCCCGAGATCCTCGCCGCGGAGACCCTCTCCGGCCCGCCGGTTCGGCTCGCGGACCTCTCCGGCCGTCCCGTCCTTCTCTACTTCTGGGCCAACTGGTGCGGGGACTGCAAGGCCGAATCGGCCAAGCTCGCGCGCCTTCGCGAGAGGTACGCACCGAAAGGACTCGTTCTCGTGGCACCCACCCGCCTCTACGGCTCCGTCGAAGCGAAGAAGGACGCCTCTCCGGAGGAGGAGAAGGCCCACGTCCGGAAGGTCTTCGCCGAAGCCTATCCGGGCCTCGAAGGGGTGAGCGTCCCCGTCGACACGGAGACGATGGTCCGGTACGGCGCCTCGGCCACCCCGACATACACCCTCGTCGACCGGAAAGGCCGCGTCCGCTTCTACTCGCCGACGCGCGTCAGCGAGGCCGAGCTGACGCGCCGGATCGAGGCGCTGCTCTCGGAGTAGCCCGAGGCTCGGCCCGGGCCTCCCGCCAGGGCGTCCAGACCTCCGTGTCCTCGGCCTGGCGTGAGGGGCCCATCTGCCTATCCACCGGCCCGCGCCGACATGCCCCGGTCTAATGGGTCTCGAGTTCGGACGAAAGCCGCGAGGCTGATACAGCCCGAACGGCATCGATCAGGCCCAGCGGCGCCACCACGTCGATCCCGTCCTCGGTTCGGCGTGCCTCGGAGACAGGCGCAACCAGGATTCGCCGCGTGAGGCCCTTCAGCCCGTCGATCGCCCGAAGGCCCCTGAAGTCCTCTCCGGAGAGCCGCCGGGAGGACTTGACCTCGATCGCGACGAACTGACTCCCCTTCCGAAGCAGGAAGTCGACCTCGGTTCGGGCGGCGTCGGCCGGCGCCCAGTAGAACATCTCGTCGAACAGGCGCTCGAGGTCGCCGTAGGATGCCGAGGAACCCCTCGACCGTCGTTCGGGCGACACCGGCGTCCCGGGAGAGTCCCGCCGTGTTCAGAACCTGACCGTGGAAAAGGCCAGCCACGGGGAGAAAGCGGGCAAACCCAGGCAGGTTGCGGACGAGCGCCTCGGCCTGGATCTCCTCCTTCAGGTAGGTTTCGACGTAAGCGCGGAGCGTCTCGTCGCGATCCTCGGACGCGAAAACGATCGGGATCGTCCCGAACCGCAGCGCCGAGTCGAGGTCGAAGTCGCCGCCGAGCTCCTCGGGAAGAAGGTCGAACGTGGCGGCTGGAGGAGCCGCGGGTATCCGGTGTGGGTTCCCGCGTCGGCGTCATTCTGCGCCGCAATCTGACGGCAAGCCGGCAGCCCGACCCCGAGGCGCGCTTTCCGCCGCGCGGGCGGGGGTTCGGACCCCGCCCGCGCTTCGAGGAGGAAGGAGGGTCAGGACAGGGGCTCGAAGCGCCCCTGGAAGAAGCGGAGGGCCGGGGGCTCGTAGACGAACTTCAGGCCCTTGATCTCGTTGCGCCGCGCGTAGAGCCGCGCGATGCCGTCGGCGACGGCGCGCATGTGCTCGTTGGAGTAGACGCGCCGCGGGATCGTGAGCCGCACGAGCTCGAGGGCCGGGCGGTAGTTCTTCCCGTCCTGGTCGCGCCCCTTCGAGACGTTGCCGCGCTCCATGACGCGGACGCCCGTCTCGAGGTAGATCTCGCAGGCGAGGCGCTGGGCCGGGTACTCGTCCTGGTCCACGTGCGGCAGGAAGCGCTTCACGTCGACGAAGACCGCGTGGCTCCCCGTGGGGGCGACGACCGGAACGCCGGCTTCGACGAGCCGCGCCGCGAGCCAGGCGGCCTGCTCGACGCGGGTTCGGATGTAGCGGTCGTCGAGCATCTCCTCGACGCCGCGAGCCATCGCCGCGAGGTCGGCCGCGGGGAGGCCGCCGTCGTGGACGCCCCCCTCGTAGATCCGGAGCTTCTCCTCGGCGAGGCGCGCCCACTCGGCGTTGTCCTTGAAGGCGAGGAGGCCGCCGATGTTGATGAGGAAGTCCTTCTTCCCCGACACCGTGCAGCCGTCGCCGTGGGCCATCATCTCGCGCACGATGTCGCGGATCCGGGTGTCCGCGTACCTCGGGTCGCGCTTCTGGATGAAGTAGGCGTTCTCGACGGCGCGCGTCGCGTCGAAGAGGACCGGGATCCCCTTCGGGCGGCAGTAGGCGTAGACCTCGCGGAGGTTGTCCATGCTCACCGGCTGGCCGCCCGCCATGTTCACGGAGAGCTCGAAGGAGATGTAGGCCACCTTCGCGGCGCCGTGCTCCTTCACGATGGCTTCGAGCTTCTTCATGTCGATGTTCCCCTTCCAGGGGAACTCGCTTTCGGGCTGGTGGGCCTCGTCGACGATGATGTCGACGAAGATGCCGCCCGGAAGCTCCTGGTGAGCCTTCGTCGTCGTGAAGTACATGTTCCCCGGGACGTACTGGCCGGGCTTGATGAGGACTTCGCTCTGGATGTGCTCGGCCGCGCGCCCCTGGTGCGTCGGGAGGATGTACTGGTACCCGTAGATCTCCCGCATCGCGTCGACGAAGCGGTGGTACGCCTCGCTCGTCGCGGGCGTCGCGTTCGCGCCGTCGTAGGCCGCCCACTGCTCGGTCGACATCGCCGTCGTGCCCGAGTCGGTGAGGAGGTCGATCGTCACGTCGGCCGAGCGGAGGAGGAACGTGTTCCAGCCCGCCTCGCGGACCGCCTTCTCGCGCTGCTCGCGGGTCGTCATCCCGATCGGCTCGGTGGTGTGGATGACGAACGGGTAGCAGTCGAACTCGTAGGTGGCGAGGTCGGCGTAGACCGACCGGAAGCGGAGCTTGTCGTTCCAGGGGCTGTCCGCCTCGACGTCGAGCGGGGCGACCTTCTCGCGCTGCCGGTAGAGGGAGACGACGGCGTCGGCGACCTGGTCGAGCTGCCAGTTCGTCATCGCGAGGCGCGGGATCTGGACCGGGAGGAGGTGGTCGTGCCCCTTCCGGCCCGGGACGACCGTGCGGACGGCGGCCGACTGGTAGAGCGCGGCCGCGAGGGCCTGCTCGGGGAACTCCGGAACGTGCGGGAGGAACTCGTCGGCCTTGAGGTAGGCGCCGTCGCAGCCCCGCTCGAGCGGCACGCCGGCCTCGCGAAGGCGGGCGGTGAACCGCTCGGTCTGGTGCATGACCCACTGGACCTCGTCCTCGGCGCACATCTCGGAGAGGCCGCGCGCGAAGACCTCCATCGTCCGCCCGGCCATGCCGCCGTACGTGTGGAGCCCCTCGTAGAGGACGACCTCGTTCATGAAGTGCTCGTGGTCGGCCGGGTTGTCCGTGGCGAGGAGTCCGCCCGTGTTCGACTTCGGGTCCTGGGCGCCGTCGAGGAGGACGACGTGGGCCGTCTTGGCGATCTGCTTGACGATGTCGGCGATCGACCGCTCGGCCTGCCCCGCCTCGTGACGCTGGATGTACCAGGCGTTCTCGATGACGCGGGAGACGTCGAGGACGAGGCGGAGGCCGTGGCGGTCGGCCGTGGCGCGGACGGTGCGGAGGTTCGCGAGGCTGAAGGGGTGCTGGCCGTCGGCGAAGGCCTGGAGGAGGACGACGGCGGCCTTCTGCTGGGACAGCAGCGAATCGAGCTTCGGGACGTCGACGTTGCCGGTGAAGACGGCCTCGTAGCGGTCGCGGACGTCGGCGATCTCGATCGCGCGGGGCGTCCAGACGTCGACGCGCCCGATCGCGTTGCTCGGGACGAGCGAGCTCTTCGGGATGATCGTCGTGACGAGGAGCTTGATCGCGCCCAGGCTGTTGTGCGTCGGGCAGACGTAGGTGTGCCCGAGGACCCGGTTCACGGCGTCGACGAGCGTGTCGAAGTTGCGCGCCCCGGCGTAGGCCTCGTCGCCGACGAGCTGGCCGGCGATCTGGTCCTGGCTCATCGCGCTCGTTCCGTACGACAGCATGTCGAACGCGACCTGCGACGGCACCAGGTTGAACGTGTTGAAGTGCGCCCGGGAGAGGTTCCGCTTGCGCTCCTCGAGGCTCGGGAAGGAGATCAGCCGGACGGTCTTGATCTTGTGGGGTTCGTGGAGAGGTGTGGTGGGCGGCACTTCTCGTCCTCCTGTCGAGAGGAATCGTATGGATGGGGCCGGTCCGAGTGAATTCCGAACGGAATCCTTCCAGCCGAATCGTTTATCATTCGGCAGGGGTTCTGTCAGAAAGTGCTTCCGACCAGAAAGCTCCTCGACGCGAAGGGGTGGGCGATTCTCCGGGAGCTCCAGCTGGACGCCCGCCTCAGCTTCTCCGAGCTCGGCCGCCGGGTCGGCCTCTCGACCCCCGCCGTCGCCGAGCGCGTGAGGAATCTCCAGTCGGCCGGGGTCATCACGGGCTATCGGGCCGACGTCGACCCGAAGAAGCTGGGGCTGCCGATCCTGGCCATCGTGCGGCTGAACGTCGTGGGCGACGTTCTCCCGCGCGTCACCGCCCTCGTCCGGGGCTTGCCCGAGGTCATCGAGTGCCACCGGGGCACGGGCGGCGACTCGTTCACGATCAAGGCCGCCGTCGCGACGGTGGGCCACCTCGAGGCCCTCATCGACCGGCTCACCCCGTTCGGGACCACGTCGACCTCCATCGTCCTGTCGTCGCCCGTCGAGAGGCGGCTCATCGAGAAGCCGGTTGCCGCTCCCGTCCGCGCGGCGAAGGACGCGAAGTCCGGCGGGCGCTCGGCCTGAAGTCGCTTCCGGTCTCCGCCTTCAGCCCTGGCGGCCCTCGATCGCGCAGAGCAGGAGGACGGCGGCCAGCCCCAGGCGCCGGTCGAGGAGCCCGGTCGGGTCCAGGGTGAAGTCCACCGTCAGCTTCAGGACGAACGGGTTGAAGTTCTGCCGGACGGTGGCGACCTTCTGCCCCATCACCTGGATGTCGAACCTCTGGGGGACGAGGTTCGTCAGGAAGCGGCGCAGGAGCGCCAGGCCCATCGAGTCTTCGCGGACGAGGCCGATATCCTGGTCCGAGGCGTCCCGGAGAATCCACTCGTCACGGAGGAGGGACCGCATCCCTTTCCTTTGAATCGCCCCGACCCTCTCCCCCGTCCGCGAGTCCGACACGTCGTAGGTCGCGGAGATGTCGAGGACCTTCCGCGCGCGGATCGCCAGCAGCTCCTCCCGCATGTCCTCGCCCGTGAAAAGGCGGATGTCCTCCTTCAGCCGGAACGCCTTGAGCTTGGAAAAGAGGACGAGCCGGCCCTCTCCGTCGTAGAAGTGGAACGCGGCGCCGGCCAGCGTGAAGACCTTGCGGCGGACGAGGTAGGTCGGGCTCGATAGGCGCTCGCTCATGCCGGCTCCTTCAGAAACCGCGGCGATCCGGCCGCGACCCACGGATCCTAGCGGTTCTGGTCGCCCTCCTGGCACGGATCTTCTATACCATGCGCTCGATGCCTCTCCGGCGCGGATTGCAGATGCGATCGCTCCTCGCCCTCGTTCTCGTGACGGGTCTCCTGCCCCTCGTCGCGACATCGCCGGTCGAAGCGATCTGCGCCGCCCCGGCGACGGCGATGCCCGCGGGCTGCTGCCCCCAGAGCGCCCCGCCCGCGTGCCCGGCCTGCCCCAGGGAGGGGCGCTCGCCGGCGCCGGCCGCCCCGTCGCGCCCGGCGACCTGCTGCTCCCTCGCCGCGCTGCCTCCGGGTGAAGTGACGCCCGAGTCCCGGGACTCCCGCTCCGGAGAGTCGACGACCTCCGCTCCGGAGACGGTCCAGCCTGGTCCGGCCCGCGCCGTTTCGGCGGTCCGGCTGACCGCAATCAGCGAAGCTTCCCCTCCTCTCCGGCTCCTGGCCTGCACGTTCCGGAACTGATCGGCCCGGCGAGGGGCGGCCCGTCCCTCGTGCCGCGAGAGCGGTCACTCACAACCTCCTCCCGCACGCTGAAACTCACCGTGAACGGCGCGAGCCGACACGATTCCCCTCACGAGATTCGAAAGAACCAAGGAGTCCCCCATGCGTCAGATCGCTTCCCTCGCCCTCGCCTTCACCCTCTTCGCGGCCCCGGCCGCCCTCGCCGCCGACTGCGCCGGCCACGCCAGCAAGTCCACCTGCTGCGCGAAGAAGGAAGGCGCGACGGCCGCCGACAAGAAGTGCGACCCCGCCACCTGCAAGGACAGCAAGAAGTGCACGCCCGAGGAGAAGGCGAAGTGCGCCGCCGAGGCCGGGAAGAAGGCCGAGGCACCGGCTCCCCCGAAGAGCTGAACCCGAAGTCGCGAAAGAAACCGTCCGCAAGGCCCGGGGGCTACGGCCCCCGGGCCTTTTCCGTTGCCGGTGCGGCACGTCCCGGGCCGCGTGCGATGATGGAAGGCCGGAGGAGCCGAGGAAGCGCCGTGGCGACGAACCGGTCCGGAGCAGGAGCCCGCTGCCTCGTAGCGGTGCTTTCCCTGCTCGTTCTTCTCTCCTTTCCCGCCTCCGCACAGCTCCCCTTCGAGGTGATCGGCCTCGCAGACGGGCTGCCGCAGTCGCAGCTCCCGACGATGGCCCAGGACCGGGACGGCTTCCTCTGGATCGGCACGCTCGGCGGGCTCGCCCGGTTCAACGGCAGCGCGATCCGGAACTTCACGACGAAGGACGGTCTCCCCTCGAACTACATCGAGGAGCTTCTCCTCGATCGGGAAGGGACGCTCTGGATCGGGACGGTCGCCGGGGTCGCGCGCTGGCGTGATCGCCGACTCGAGCCCTTCGCCGCCGCGGGGAGCGTCCGCTGCCGGGCGATTGCCCAGGACACCGAAGGCAGGATCTGGCTCGGGACGGAAGAGGGCGTCCTGCGCTGCGCCGGAGACTCCTGCACGCCGGTCCTCGGGGGCGCGTCCGGCCCGATGATCGTCTACGACGTCCTCGCGGCGCCGCGCGAAACCTGGGCGGCGACCAGCCGCGGCCTCTTCCGGATCGACGAGAACGGGAACAGGCGGGAGGAATGCCCGGTCGGCCTCTGCGAGGGAGCCCGCGCCCTCGCGGAGACGTCCGAGGGTCTCTGGCTCGGCACGGCGACACGCGGGCTCTGGCTGAGGTCGGGCTCGCTCTGGGCCCCGGTTCCTCTCCTCCCCCGCGGGGGACGCGCCGTCTTCCGCCTTTACACCGGGCCGTCGGGCACCTTCTACGTCGCGACGACGGATTCAGGGCTCTTCCTCCGCCGTCCGGGCTCCGTCTCGTTCGAGCGCTGGAGCACCGAGAACGGCCTCCCGTCGAACGTCGTCAACTGCGCCTTCGAGGACCGGGAGGAGAACGTCTGGGTCGGCACCGACATCGGCGGCCTCGCGCGCTTCCGGGGCCAGCTCGTCAGGAACCTCGGAGAGAAGGAAGGGCTCCCGTCGAAATGCGTCTTCGCGGTGAGCGAGTCCGCCGGGGACGGCTCGCTCTGGATCGGCACGCTCCGCGGCGCGGCCCGACTGCAGAGGGCGCCGGAAATGCGAGTGCTGGAGGTCGTCGGCGAGGCGGAAGGGCTCGCGAACGAGCTCGTCTTCCGCGCGGAGGCCGGGCCCGACGGGGACCTCTGGATCTGGTCCGAGGGCGGGCTCCAGCGCCGCCGCCAGGGGGCGACCCGGGTCGAGCCCGCCGACGAGTTCTCCTCCGCGATCAGCACGGACGTCTGGGGATTCGCGTTCGACGATTCGAAGCGCCTCTGGGTCGCGAGCCGGCGCGCCGAAGGGGGGCTCGCGGTCCGACGTCCCGACGGGACGTGGCGGGTCTTCGACCGGCTGCCCGACGGCACGAAGATAAGCCTCTCCTACGCCGTCGCCCGGCGGCGCGCGGGGGGCGTCTGGGCGTCGTTCGGAAAGCGGCTCGCCGCGTGCGACGGCGAGACGGTCGCGCCGCTCCCCGATCCGCCGGCCGAGATGAGCAACCCCTACGTCAACAAGCTCTTCGAGGACGCCAAGGGCCGTCTCTGGGCGGCGAGCGGCAGCGGCGTGGCCCGGCTCGAGGCGGACGGGAGCTGGACGCTCCTCACGGACGAGCTCGGCAGTCCCTACGTCTACTTCCTCGGGGAGGACCGGGGCGGGACCGTCTGGGTCGGGACGACGCGCGGCGTCTACCGCTTCGGCGCGGGGGACAGCGTGGAGCCCTTCACCCCGGACGACGGGCTCGCCGGCTGGGAGACGAACATCAACGCCTTCCTGAGCGACCGCGACGGCGTCGTCTGGATCGGGACCGTGGAGGGGCTCTCGCGGTACGACCCGGCGGCGCACCGCCGCAACGCGCACCCGCCGCGCGTCGTCGTCGAGTCGGCCGAGCTTCCCGGGCGGACGGTCGCCTTCCCTTCGGCTCTCGAGCTTTCGTGGTCCGAGCGCTCACTCGCGTTCCGCGTGGCGGTCCTCTCGTTCCGCTCCCGCGGCCGGACGGCGTACCGCGCCCGGCTCGAGGGGCTGGAGGACGACTGGCTCCCGCTGCGACGGGAACCCGAGCTGCGCTACACGAACCTGCCGGCCGGCGACCTGCGCCTCCTCGTCCAGGGGATCAACGAATCGGGGCTCTGGGGCGAGGTCGCCTCGGTTCCCATTCGGGTCCGCCCGCCGTTCTGGATGACGACGCCGTTTCGCGTCGCGGTCTTCCTCGCCTTCCTCGCCGTCGCGGCGGGAACTCACCGCTGGCGGACGCTCCTCCTGAGGCGGCGCAACCGCGAGCTGGAGCGTGTCGTCAGCGAAAGGACCGAGGACCTCGCAAACGCCAACCATCACCTGCGCGCTGCGCAGGGGGAGATCGCGCGCCTTCTCGAGTCGAGCCCGGCCCCCTCGGAGAACGTCTCGCACTGGTCCCAGGCTCTCGCCGCCGACGTCGCGAGCGCCATCGGGGCGGAACGGATCGGCATCTGGGAGGTGCAGGACGACGCGGTCGTGCCCCTGTCCGACGGCGGCTTCGCCCCCCCCTCGCTCGATGAGCTCCGGGCGGGAGTGCCCGGCCGGCCCGGAACCTCCGAACTGAACGGCGGAGTGGCGGTCGTGCCCGTCGCCGGCATGAGCTCCGAGCTCCGCGGGGCCCTCCTCGTCTGCGGCGCCTCGGTCGAATGGGGTGAGACGGAGCGTCGTCTCGTCAGTGGCTTCGCGCACCAGCTCGGTGCCGCCCTCGACATGGCCCACATGCGCCGCCAGCTCGCCTCGCTCCGCGAGAAGCGGGCCGCCACGCTCCGGGAGATGCACGAGAAGGGGATCGCGACGCTCCAGATCTGCCCGCGCTGCGGGCTCTGCTTCGACCAGACGGCCGACTCCTGCCCTGCCGACGGCTCTTCGCTCGAAACCCCTCGCCCGCTTCCGTACGAGCTCCTCGGCCGCTACCGCTTCGAGCGACTGATCGGGCAGGGGGGGATGGCGACGGTCCTCTCGGCCCGCGACGTGAGGCTCGCGCGCGACGTCGCCATCAAGCTGATCCGCCCGGAGCACTTCGGGGATGCCGAGATGAAGGCCCGTTTCGAGCGCGAGGCGCGCACGATCGCGCGGATCTCGCACCCCGGCGTCATCGCCCTCTTCGACTCGGGCGAGCTGCCGGACGGAACCGCGTTCCTCGTCATGGAGAGGCTGAAGGGGCACGACCTCGCGCACTTCCTCCTGGAATGCGGACCGGGGACGCCGGCCCAGGTCGCGCAGCTGGCACGCCAGGCGGGCGCTGCGCTCGCGGCCGCGCACCAGGCCGGCGTCGTCCACCGCGACGTGAAGCCCGCGAACGTCTTCCTCGCGGACGACCCCGCCGGGTTCCGGGTGAAGGTCCTCGACTTCGGGCTCGCCAAGTCGCTCGCCCACGAGAAGGGCCTGACCCGGACCGGAACGGTCGTCGGGACGCCGGAGTACATGTCGCCCGAGCAGGTGATGGGGGACGACGTCGATGCACGGACGGACGTCTACTCGCTCGCCGCGGTCTGCTACGAAGCGCTCCTCGGTCGACGCGCGATCCGGGGCGAGGACCTCGGACGGATCATGGCCAACGTCCTCGACACCGTCCCCGAGCCCGCCTCAGCGCTCCTTCCCGGCGTCCCGGTGCTCGCCTCCGACGCCCTCGCGACCGCGCTCGCGAAAGACCCGCTCGATCGCCCGGCCGATATCACAGAGTGGACCACCGCGTTCGCCGCGGCGCTCGAGACGATGCCGGAAGGGATCATTCCGGGCTGGAAGCTCGTCGACTGATCTGCTCCACCGGTCAAGGCGTCAGCCGGTAGCCGACGTTCCGGACCGTGAGGATGTGGCGCGGCCGCGCCGGGTCGGCCTCGATCTTCTGGCGGAGCGAACGGACGAAGTTGTCGACCGTGCGCGCGGTCCCCTCGAAGCCCCAGCCCCACACCCGCTCGAGGATCACCTCGCGCGTGAGGGCCCGGCCGGGCGACAGGGCGAGAAGGCAGAGGAGGTCGAACTCACGAGCCGAAAGCGCCACCTCCGCCCCACGGACCGTGACGCGCCTCCCTTCCTGGTCGAGCCGCACCTCGCCGAACTCCAGCACGCTGCCGGCGCGGCGCTCGGCGCGCCGCCGGCGGAGCATCACTTCGACGCGGGCAACCAGCTCCGGGAGCTGGAACGGCTTGGTCAGGTAGTCGTCGGCGCCGATCTCGAGCCCCCGGACCTTGTCCTGGAGGCGATCGCGCGCGGAGAGGATCAGCACGGGGACGCCGACCTCGCGTCCGCGCAGCTCCGAGAGGATCTCGAGGCCGTCCGCGCCGGGGAGCATGAGGTCGAGGACGATCAGGTCCGGCCGCTCGTCGAACGCCGCGCGCAGCCCCTCGTCGCCGTCCGCCGCGGTCAGGACGCGGTAGCCGCGAAGCCGGAAGTTCATCGCCAGGCCTTCGCGGAGGGAACGGTCGTCCTCGACGACGAGGATCGTCTCGCCGGGGCCGGGCCGGTCTCCGGGAGCGCTCACGCCTCGCTCCCGGCCGCCGCCACCGGGAGCCGGACGGTGATGGTGCTTCCTCGGCCCGGCTCGCTCGAGGCCGTCACCTCGCCTCCGTGGAGGTGGACCACCTGGCGAACGATGGCCAGACCGAGGCCGGCGCCCGCCGCGCCGCCCGGTGAGCCGGAATCGACCCGGAAGAACGGCTCGAAGACGTGCTCCAGGTCCGCCGCCGGGATGCCGATCCCGTTGTCCTCGACGGTGATCTCGACGCCGTCTCCGCTGTCCCGGGCGGCGACACGGATCCACTTCTTCCCGCCCGTGTACTTGTAGGCGTTGGCGAGGAGGTTGAGGACGACGCGGCCGAGGGCGTCGCGGTCGTGGCTCACAGGGCGCTGCGAGGCGACCTCCACGTCGAGCTCTACTTCCCCGGGGACGATCATCCGCCGGAAGCGCGCGAGGGCGTCCTCGACGGCACCGCCGACCGCCCCGGGACGCAGGTCGACGGCGTCCTGGTCCCGGGCGAGCGAACGCCAGGTCAGGACCCGCTCGACGGTCGCCTCGAGCCACTCCGTCTCGCGGACGATCGTGGCGAGGCTCTGCCGGGTGCTCTCCGGGTCCTTCTCGAGAAGGCCCGACTCGAGCGTCTGGGCGTACATCCGGATCGCCGCGAGCGGGGTCCTGAGCTCGTGGGAGACGTTTGCGAGGAGGTCCGACTGCAGGCGCGCGAGGCGGGCGCGGCGGCCGAGAAGGACGACCGCGACCACCGCGCCCCCGGCCGCGGCGGCGGTGAAGCAGACGACGAGGATGCCGATCAGCATCTCCCGGGTGCTCCTGCCGATCACGAGGGCGACGATGCCGACCGCCGTCGAGAGGATGACCGGAACGAGCACGCCCGCCGACAGGGTCACGATCGCGCCCCTCAGGCCGAGGCTGGATCTCCGGAGGCCCGGGTGGGAATCGCGGCGTCGGGTCATGCTCCCGGTATTCTCTCCGGCCGCGGCCGGGACGAGGACTACGCCGTGGCTCCGGCCACCCCCACCGCCTCCTCCAGGGCCTCTCGAGCCGCGATCTGAAGGGAGGACGGCTCTGAGGCGGCCGCCGAGAGGCCAGCCGGAGCGATCGGGACACCGAGGGCCCGGCGCCCGTGAGCCGGGTACCGGGTGACGATCGTCGCGGGCTGGATCCCGTCTCCGAAAAGGCGCAGGCGGAGACGCCACGCCCCGGCGAGCGCCCTCACCGCAGCGCCTAAGGCCAGCCGCCGGAGCCCGGAGACGCCCAGCGCGGCCGCGATCTCCAGCTCCAGGCGCGCGGCGCGCTCCTGCTCGAGCCGGTTCACGCCGTTCCGAGACAGGACGGCGAGCGGAGGCATCCAGTCGAGGGTCCGCCGGGCGAGCCGGGCCATCCGGTGCTCGAGGCAGGCGTCCCGTCGCGGCAGGGCGGCGAGACGGTTCCAGCCGCGAAAGGCGGTCTCGATGACGCGGTACATCGTCGACGAGTTGGCCTCGTGGTCGGCCCGGAAAGCCTTCTCGAGCCAGCGGGCCGGGGCGTCCCCCGGAAACGCCGGGTGCTTCCACGACAGCTCCTTCTGCCCGTGCCACTCCTCCCAGGGAAGGTCCTCGCGCAGAAGCCTCTTCTGCTGCATGTCCCGGTAGAGAGAAGTCACCGGCAACGGAGTGAGCAGCATGAACTGCGCCATGTCCGCCTCGAGCCCGACCATGAAGTCGATCTCGGTGCCGATGTTCTCCGGCGTGTGGTGTTCCGCGCAGAGGATGCCCGAGGCGAGGACCGTGATGCCCCGGTCCCGGAGCTCCCGGGTCAGCACGCGGGCGTCGACCCCCTCGTTCTTGGCGTAGTTGCCCGACCGTGTCGCCGACTCGACGCCGATCCAGACGAAGCTCACGCCGAGGCGGACCATGTTGTCGAGACCGAACGCCCGGATCGCCTCCGCCGAGGAGAAGAGCTGGAAGCCGAAGAAGCGCTGGTGCCGCTCCATCTCGTCGAGGAGCTCGAGAGCCCGATCGGTGTCCTTCAGGAAGTTCTCGTCCATGACGAAGAAGTCGTCGGTCCCGGTCCGGTCGGCGATCTGGCGGGCCGTCTCGAAGAGCTCGCGGCCCGTGCCGAGGAACGGCCGGTAGGCCTTGCCGAAGAAGTGCGAGGTGCTGCAGAAGCGGCAGGCGTTCACGCAGCCGACGCCGGGGACGAGGAGGTTCGCGGAGCGCCCGAGGAGCGGGACTCCGAGAATGCTCTGGCGCTCGGTGCTCGGCAGGACCGGGTGGACGATGGGTGCTCCAGGGTCCTGGCCGAGGATCGCCCTGAGGCCGCTGATCCCTTCGCCCCGGACGACGTCGTCGCAATCGATGAGGGTCTCGATCCCCTCGATCGCTGCCCCGTGTCCGCCGAGGACGATCCTCGAGCCCGGCGCGAGGATGCGGACGAGGCGCGCCATGTCCCGCGCCTTCGCGAAGTTCGGGGCGATGAAGGAGATCCCGACGAGGTCGTAGCCGCTCCGCAGCTCGCGGACGAACCGCTCCCGGCTCGGAAAGTCCAGGACGGTGACGTCGGCGT
>CALBDV010000116.1 GCA_937927565.1 uncultured Holophagales bacterium | reverse complement strand
CGAGCAGGCGTTCCTCCTGCAGGGGACGATCGAGGACGTCCTCGAGCGCTACGAGAGGATGAAGAAGGCGGGCGAGGCCTGAGGCCATGGCGGAGCCCGGCCACCTCACGCTGACGGTCGTCACGCCGGAACGGTCCGTCGTCGACAAGGCCGCGTGCGACGCCGTGACGCTGCCGGGCGAGCTCGGCGAGCTCGGGATCCTCCCGGGCCACACTCCGCTCGTCGCGCTCCTCGGCGTCGGGCGCGTCACCTGGACGGACGGCGGGAAGAAGACGGCCGTCGCCGTCCGCGGCGGGTTCGTCGAGGTGGCGGGGGACGCCGTCCGCGTCCTCGCGGATCTCGCCACCGAGAAGGACGGCATCGACGCCGCCGCCGCACGCGAGGCGTTGAGCGAAGGGGCGGTTCGGCGACTCGGCGTGGTCGGTCAGGAGCAGCTCGACGCGGTCAACGCCGACGTCGCCTTCGCCGAGGCGAAGATCGCCGTCGCGCAGGGAGGCTGATGTCATGGCGGACGACCAGGAAGACGTCAAGGACGCACGGGTCCAGGAGGCGTTCGACGCGGTCCGCCGCGACCTGGACGGGCGCCTCGACGTCGAGGAGCAGGCCGCCGTCGAGCGCCTCCGTGACGCCGCGGCGGGGGGCGACGTCGCACGCGCACGCGAGGAGATGGCGTCCGTCAAGGAGCGCCACGGCTGGCTCCACGAGGAGCTCGTGAAGCACCCGAGCCTCGCGACGGTCATCGACGAGCTGGCGCTCTGGGGCTTCTGAGGGTTCGCCTCCTCGCCGGATCCGCGCGCCGTGCCGCGCTCGGTTAGCATCCGCGAGTGTCCGTCGCAGATCGCCTCGGGCGGGTTCCCCCGTTGGTCTGGTCCGTTGGCCTTCTGGCCGGACTGTACGCGTGGCTGCTCTTCGACGTCCTGTTCCTGGGCCGGACCTTCTTGGGGGGAGATCTCGAGCGGCACCACTACCCGCTCCTCAGCCTCGTCCGGCCCCTGTGGACGCTCGAAGGAGGGCTTCCGCTCTGGAACCCTTTCGTGGCTGCCGGACAGCCCTGGGCGGCGAACCCCGAACAGGCGGCGTTCCATCCACTGACGTCGCTGTTTCTGATTCTCCCTGCCGGACGCGCATTCGTCCTGCAGACTCTCCTTCCCATCGCGGCGGCGGGGTTGGGCGGGCAGTTCCTCGGTCGCGCGCTCGCCTTGTCCCGGCCCGCGGCTCTCCTGCTCGCCGTCACCTGGGGCTTCGGCGGTGTCCTCCTTTCGTCTGCCCAGTACTTCCCGACCCTTTTCGCCGCGGCCACGCTCCCGTGGGTCCTCGGGTTCGCGGCCAGGATCGGAAGAGGCTCTGGGCGAAGCGATCTCGCCGGGTTGGCGCTTTCGGAGGGGCTTCTCTGCGCGGCGGGTGAGCCCACGCAGATTCTCTTCTCCGCGCCGGTCGCGCTCCTGGCGGCCTGGCACGGGTCGCGTGGAAGAACCGGCGATTCAGACTCGGCCCAGGCCTGGCCGGCGCGGGCGCGCGGCGCGGGCCTGGTCCTGGCGGGGATCGCTCTCGGAGGCATCGTCGCCGCGCCGGTCCTCCTGCCGGGATTCCTGCACGCGCAGATGACCGTCCGCGCCGGGGAACTCCCGTCCGTCGCGACGCGGGCCTGGTCGACGAGCCCGTGGCGTTTCGGCGAGCTTCTGGTGCCTTCCGTCCTCGGCGGGACGCGGCCGGGAGAGGACCTCGGCTCGAACGAGGAGCGAGAAGCCTGGAGAGGGCGGCTCTACCCCAGCCGCGAGGGCCCCTTCCTCGAATCGATCTACCCGGGCCTCCTCGCGACGCTTCTCGCGTGTTTCGCGTGGAGCCGGCGCGATCGCGGAGCGCTCGCGTGGGCTGTGGTCGCCATCGTCGCCGGACTCATCGCACTCGGAACTCACGCGCCCGCCTGGGAGATGCTGCGCAGTCTTCCGTTCTTCGCGAGCACGCGCTATCCGGAGAAACTCCTCGTCCTCGTCGGCCTGGCCGTCTCCATTTCGGCGGCCTGCGGGCTCGATGCGCTGATCGAGGCACGAGACCAGGCCCGTCACCGATTCGCCGCGGCGGCCGCGGGCCTGGCGGTCGTCGCAGTCGTGGCTCGTGTCGTCCTGCCGTCCACGGGGAGAGCGCTGTTTCCAGGGCGGATCCTCTCGGAGGCCGCGCCATCTCTGGCCGCACTCGCAGCCGCCGGGGCCGTACTCGCGCTCGCCCTCGGTCCCGGACGACGCCGCGACGTGATTCCGGCGTTGATCGTCCTCGCCGTCGGCGTGGATCTGGCAGCCCGGGGACGCGCCCTGATCCGAACGGGAACGACCGAGGAGCTCGTGAGCCTTCCGCCCCAAGCCGAACAGCTCCGGGCGAGCCCGCCCCGGGGATATCTCTTCCACGCGGCGTCGCAGAGGCTCGCGCTCTGGAGGCTCGCGAAGCTCGGAGATCCACCCGCGATGGCCCGTTTCGGGATCGCGACGATGTTCGACCTCGACTTCGGCATGACCGAGCTGGCCTGGAGCGCCAGAGCGACGGAGACGATCCTGGCGACGATCTCCGAAGTGCCCGAGCTGGCGGGGCCCGTGCTCCGGCGAAGATCGGTCGCGGCGATTCTCCGTTTCCGTCCCGGCGCGCCGCAGGTTCGCCGCGAAGCGAAGGAGGTCCCGCTGGCGAGGCTCCTCGAGCTCCTCGTCGTGCGCGACCCGCAGCCGCTGGCCTTCTGCGCCGAGAGGCTCCGGGTCGTCGACGGAG
Source organism: uncultured Holophagales bacterium (assembly GCA_937927565.1). Classification (GTDB taxonomy): domain Bacteria; phylum Acidobacteriota; class Thermoanaerobaculia; order UBA5066; family UBA5066; genus UBA5066. The sequence goes on along the minus strand of CALBDV010000116.1, from coordinate 18,526 downwards.
AACGCGGCTGGCGGAAGCTCGTCTCGTCGCTCGGCGAGGGAGCGGTCCGAACGGCCAGCGTCGACGTCGCAGACGCGCAGGGGCTTCCGGCGTCCGTGTCTTCGGGGCGGGTCGCGATTCGCGAACGCCGGCCGTCGGCGATTCGGATGGAGGTCGACGTCGAAGGACCGGAGCCGGCGTTCGTTGCGGTGAACCAGACGTGGCATCCCGGGTGGCGCGCCACGATCGACGGCGCGACGGCTCGCATCGTGCGCACCGACCTCTCGCTGTCCGGGCTCGTCGTCCCGCCGGGGAGGCACCGGGTCGAACTCGCTTTTGACGACCCCTCCGTCGCCGCGGGAATGCTCCTCGGCGTCGCCGGGCTCGCCGGTTGCCTCGCCCTCGTGGTCACGGGCCGGCGCGCCTCCGGTGCCGGGACCGTATCATCGCGCCGGTGAACTCAGCCCCCGATCGAGACCCCTGGTACGCGAGCTGGTTCGGAGAGGAGTACCTCGCCCTCTACCCGGACCGCGACGACCTCGAGGCCGAGCGGCAGGCCCAGTTCGCATACGGCCTCCTCGGCCCGTACGCGACGAAAGGCCGCGGAGGAATACTCGACCTCGCCTGCGGAACGGGGCGGCACGCCGTCGTTCTCTCCCGTCACGGGACACCGGTCACGGGCCTCGACCTCTCTGCGACGCTTCTCGCCCGCGCGAGGGAACGCCAGGCCGAACCCGCTCCCGGATTCGTGCGGGCCGACATGAGGCGGCTCCCCTTCGTCAGCGGAGCCTTCGGCGCGGTGGTCAACTTCTTCACGTCCTTCGGCTACTTCGACGACGCGGCGGACGACGTCCGGGTCGTCGGCGAGATCCGTCGGGTCCTCTCGCCCGGAGGCGCCTTCCTCTCCGACGTCTTCAACGCCTCTCGCGTCCTTTCGACCCTGGTCTCGCGGGAGGAGAAGACGGTCGCGGGGGAGCGGGTCTCCATACGGCGCCGATACGATTCGGCGACCCGGAGGATCGAGAAGGAGATCACGATGGGGACCGGTCCGCAGGCGCGCACGTTCCGCGAGAGGGTCCGCGTCTACCTGCGCGACGAGCTCGAAGCGCTCCACGGCGACGCGCACATGAAGGTCACCGCCGCTTTCGGCGATTTCGACGGGTCCCCGTTCGACGCGCGCCGGTCGCCCCGGCTCATACTCCTCGCCGTGTCCGGAGCGGTGCGGTGACGGTCGCGCTCGATCGCCTTCCGGGGATCCCGCGCCTCGCGCTCGGTCACGCGACCGGCGAGCCCGATGTGACGCGGTACGTGGGCGAGCGGGCCTCTGCGACGGCGATCGTGGAGCGTGCCGCGAAGGTGCTCCGGACGTTCGTCCCGCGCGGCGGCGCCGACCCGGCCCTCTCCGCGCTCGCCGCCGGCCGGCGCGCCGGGGTCCTCACGGGCCAGCAGACCGGACTCCTGACAGGGCCGCTCCTCACGGCGGTCAAGGCCCTCGCGGCCGTGAAGATCTCCGAAACTCTGTCAGCGGCCGGAACGGACGTGGCGCCCGTCTTCTGGTGCGCCTCGGAAGACCACGACCTCGTCGAGGTGACGCGGATTCCCCTGCCCGGACCCGACGGCGCGGAAGAGGCGGGGCCCGACCCGGAGTCGCTGGCGAGGAACCGGAAGCCGGTCGGAGCGCTTCCGATCGAGGTCGACGTCGCGGCCCTCCTCGATCGCGCCCGGGCCGGCGCGGGAGCCCTCGCCGACGAGGAGAGCCTCGCTGCGCTCCGCGCGGCCCACGAGGGTAAGACCTACGCCCAGGCCTTCGTCGCCTCGCTCTCCTGGCTCCTCGCCGAGCCGTCGCTCCTCTTTGCCGAAGCGGCGCGCCCGGAAGAGAAGCCCGTGCTCGTGCCGCTCGCCGTCCGCCTCGTCCGCGAGAGGGCCGAGGTGCGCCGGCTCCTCGCCGAGCGCGCCGCGGATCTGCTGGCGGCCGGGCACGCACTGCAGGTCGTGTCGGAGCCGGAGTCGCTTCCCCTCTTCGCTCTCGTCGACGGCGAGCGCCTCCTCCTGCGGGAACGGAACGGCCGCCTCGAGCTGAAGGGGCGCGACGGGGAGCGATTCGACGCCGAGGATGTCGTCGCTCGCTTCGAGTCCGGGGTGTGGCTCCCGTCGTTCTCGGCGCTCTCGAGACCGCTTTCCGCCTCGACGCTCTATCCCGTGGCCGCCACGGTCCTCGGCCCGGCCGAGCTCGCCTACTGGGCCCAGATGCTCCCGCTCTTCGACTGGGCCGGGATCGTCCCGCCCGTGCTCGTGGCGAGGCCGATGGCCGCGCCCGTCACCGCCTCGGAACGTCGCGCGCTCGAGAAGCTCGGCCTCGGGCTCGGCGACCTCTTCGCCGGGACGGACGCCCTCCTCGCGGCACGCGGCGCCGCCCGCGAGGGAGCGCTCCTCGACGAGCTCGGAGCGATTCGCGACACCGCGCTCGCGGCTCTCGCGGACCTGGCCCCACGCCTCTCGGCCGTAGAGGCCGGGCTCGGCAAGCCGCTCGAGTCGACGCGAGAGAATCTTCGCTTCAGCTTCGACAAGCTCCTCGAGCGGACCCGCGCGGCGGCCGGCCGTGCGAACGAGGCCGAGGCCCGGCAGCTGCGCCGCCTCGCCTCCGCGCTCGCCCCGGGCGGTCGCCCCGCCGAACGCGTCTACGGCCCGCTCCCCTGGCTTCTGAGGCACGGACGCACGGGTCTCGTCGGGCCCCTGAAGGAGCAGCTCCGCTGGGACGTGGCGGGCCTGCAGGAGATCGCGCTGTGAACGAGCGGGAAACGGTCGAGATCCTGGCTGTCGGGGCGCACCCCGACGACGTCGAGCTGGGCTGCGGTGGAACGCTCGCCCTCCTTTCCCGGCGTGGCCGGCGCGTCGGCATCCTCGACCTGACGCGGGGCGAGGCGGGGACGCGCGGAACCCCCGAGATGCGCGCCGCCGAGGCGGCCGAGTCGGCCCGGATCCTCGGGGCGCTCTTCCGCGACGGCCTCGACCTCGGCGACGGAAACCTGCGCACCGACCGCGCCGCCGAGCTGGAGGTGATCGACGTGATCCGCCGCCGCCGGCCGCGCCTCGTTTTCGCCCCGCTCGCGGTCGACCGGCACCCCGACCACGTCCGCGCCTCCCGCCTCGTCACCGACGCCGCGTTCTACGCGGGCCTGCGCACCCTCGAAACGGGGCGTGGGCCGCACCGGCCGCAGCAGGTCGTCTACTACCCCTCCACGTTCCTCGCCGAGCCCACCTTCCTCGTCGACGTAACGGAGGTCCTCCAGATCAAGCTCGCCGCCGTCCGGGCGTTCAAGAGCCAGTTCTTCGACCCGGCGTCGACGGAGCCGGCGACCTTCATCTCCTCGCCCGAGTTCCTGGACGGTGTCACGGCGCGCGCGCGCGCCTTCGGGCGCCTCGCCAACGCGGGCGCGGCGGAAGGGTTCGTGTCACCGAGGCCCCCGCTCCTCGCCGACCCGCTCGCCGCCTTCGACGGCTTCGAGACGGGGTACTGAACCGATGAAGATCGGCATCGCCTGCTACCCGACGTTCGGCGGCTCCGGCGTCGTCGCCACCGAGCTCGGGCACGAGCTCGCCGTCCGCGGGCACGACGTCCACTTCATCAGCTACGCCCTCCCGTCGCGCCTGAACCTCTTCGCCGAGCGGGTCTCCTACCACGAGGTCACGGTCCCGACCTATCCGCTCTTCAACTACCCGCCGTACGACCTCGCCCTGGCCACGCGCATCGTCGACGTCGCGCTCCACGAGGGGCTCGACGTCATTCACGCGCACTACGCCCTGCCGCACGCGATCTCGGCCCACCTCGCGCAGGAGATGCTCCTGCCGCGGCGCCTCGCCGTCGTCACGACGCTCCACGGGACCGACGTGACGATCGTCGGGCAGGACCGCTCCTACCTGCCGATCACCCGCTTCGGCATCGAGCGGTCCGACGCCGTCACCGCCGTCTCCGAGTACCTCGCCCGCGTGACGCGCGAGGTCTTCGACCCCGCCAAGGAGCTCGACGTCGTCCCGAACTTCGTCGACCCCGACCGGTGGAAACCGGACGACGGCCAGAGGGGAACCACCTGCTTCGCGCGCGGTGGCGAGAGGCTTCTGCTCCACGTTTCGAACTTCCGGCCCGTCAAGCGGGTCCTCGACGTGGTCGAGGTCTTCGACCGCGTCCGGCGGGAGGTCCCGAGCCGCCTCCTGATGATCGGCGACGGGCCGGACCGGCCCGCGGCCGAGGCACTCTGCCGCGCGAAGGGGATCGCGGCGCTCGTCCATTTTCTGGGGAACACGCCGGCGGTCCAGGAGGTCATGCCGGCGGCCGACCTCTACGTCCTGACGACCGACATGGAATCGTTCGGCCTCTCGGCCCTCGAGGCGCAGGCGTGCGGTGTTCCCGTCCTCGGCTACCGTGCCGGAGGGCTTCCCGAGGTCATCGAAAGCGGGAAGACCGGGTTCCTCCGGGAGGTCGGAGACATCGACGGCCTCGCGGCCGACGGCGTCGCCCTCCTGAGGGACGACGACGCCTGGGCCGCGGCCTCTCTCGCCGCGCGGGAACGGGCCGTCTCCCGCTTCGCCGCCGACGCCATCGTCGGCCGCTATCTCGCGATCTACGAGCGGGTCCTGGCGGAACCGGCGGCAGGCGCGAGGGGCTGATGGCGGCCGGGGGGCGCAAACGCCGCCCGAAACCCGGCGCCGGCCACGGCGGCGAGCTCCGCCGGGGTCGCCCCGAGGCGGGCCAGTTTCCGATACTCCCCGAGAAGGGTGGTCCCGAAGAGCCCGGGGTCGTCGGTCGACAGGGTGACGGTCACCCCGGCGCGCAGCAGGGCGAGGATCGGGTGCCGCGCGAGCGGGAAGGCGCCGGTGGCGTCGTTCGAGGTGAGGCAGACGTCGAGCGCGACGCCGGAACGGGCGAGGTGCCGGACGAGCGCCGGGTCGCCGGCGGCCCCGACGCCGTGGGCGATTCTCCGGGGTTTCAGCCAGCGGAGGGCGTCGGCGACCGAATCGCCGCCCCCCACCTCGCCGGCGTGGACGACCGGGGCCAGCCCGAGCCGGCGCAGGCGCCGGTAGACCGGGGCGAAGTCGCGTGCGGGGAGGGCCAGCTCGTCCCCGCCGAGGCCGAAGCCGACGGCCCGGGGCCAGGGATGCCGGGAGTGCAGGTCGAGGACGCGGTGGGCCGCGTCGGGTCCGAAGTGCCGGACGGCATCGAGAAGGACCCGGATTCGTCCGTGCCCCCGGCGCTCGTGCCCGGAGAAGACCGTCTCGACCGCGTCCCGCACGGAAGGCCAGTCGAGCCCGAGGCGGTCGACGATGGCGGGGGAGACGTAGACCTCGGCGTAGGTGATCCGCTCCCGACGGAGACGGGCCGTCAGGTCCCGGGCGAGAAGGGCGAAGTCCGCAGGGGAGCGGAGCAGGCGGCAGACGTCGCGGTAGAGGGAGAGAAAGCCGGAGAGGCCGTCGAAACGCCGGCGGGCCCGAACCGCGGCGAGGTCGGGGAAGAGGGGCGAGCCGGCCTGTCGCGCGAGGCGGACGAGGGTCGCCGGCCGGACGGACCCCTCGAGGTGGAGGTGGAGCTCGGCCTTCGGCCGGAGGCGGAGGGCCTCGAGGGCCTCGGCGGCGTTCACGGAGGCCTATCCTACGGGACGCCGCGGCGGGACGTCTTCTCCCTCGTTCCTTCGGAGCGCCTCTGGCTGCGGGCCGCGGCCCTGGGTCTCGACCTGATCTGCCTCGCCGGCGGACCTCTCCTCGTCGCCACCCTCATCGTCTTCCTCGTCGTCCTCCTCGCGGCGGAGCCTCCCGTGGGCCTGCCCCGGGTCTTCCGGGCGGCCCAGGTCCTGTTCGTGGTGCTCTTCCTCCTCCGGGACGCGCGGGGGGCGAGCCCCGGCAAGGTCCTCCTCGGGCTCTCGGTTGCCAGGGCGGACGGGGGCCCCGTGAAGCCGCTCGGTTCGGTGCTCCGGAACCTTCCCCTCCTCGTCCCGGGCCTGAACCTCCTCGAAGCGCTCGCCGTCGTCCGGCGGCCCGATTCCCGGCGGCTCGGGGACCGGCTGGCCGGGACGACGGTCGGCGAATCGTGACCGCCGCGAAACTTTCCGCCTCTCCCGTCCGTTTCTGCTGGTGGAGGCCGCCCATGGACCTGTCCCGCCGTCGTCCCCGTCTCGTCGCGCCCTTCACGGCGCTCGCCCTCTTCTTCGCGGTGGCCCTTCCGGGCGTGGTCCAGGCCGGCCAGGCCCGCAAGGAGACGTTCGAGAAGACCTTCGCCGGATCGGGAATCGACCGCCTGCGGCTCCAGAACGTCAACGGCGCTGTCCGGGTCGGAACGTGGGACAAGGACGGCATCCGCGTTTCGGCCGTCAAGCGGGCCAAGGGCTCAGGGGCCGAGGAAGCGCTCGAGCAGACGCAGATCCGGGTAACGAAGCAGGGATCGACTCTCGACGTCGAGACGATCCTGCCGAAGCCGACCCGGACCTGGGGGATCTTCAACTGGGGTAATCGGGCCGGGGCCGAGGTCACGTACGAGCTTCTCGTTCCCGCCGGTCTTGCGGTCGACGTCGAGACGGTCAACGGCCGGATATCGGCCGAGGGGCGGGTCGCGCCCCTGACCCTGAACACGGTGAACGGCTCGGTCCGGGTCGAGTCGCACGCCGCCTCGCTCAACGTGAACACCGTGAACGGCTCGGTCGACGTCGCTTTCGCCGGGCCGCTTCAGGCCGCCGACCTCGAGACGGTGAACGGCTCGGTGACGGTCTCCTGCGCCCGCGATTCCTCCTTCCGGTTCGACCTGCAGACGGTCAACGGAAAGATCCGGTCCGATTTTCCCGAGGTGACGGTCGAGGGAAAGTGGGGCCCGAAGGAAGCGCGCGGAGCAATCGCAGACGGCAAGGGCCGGCTGGCCGTCGAGACGGTCAACGGCGAGGTCCGGATCGTTGCGGTCGAGCCCGCGGTACGCTGAAGCGGCGCTCTCCCTTTAGACTCCGGCCCGCACCGAAAGGAGAATGCGATGCCGGAAGACCTCGGAGCCCCCGTTCCGCCGCCACCCCCTCCGCCGCCGCCCCCCGCGCCGGTGGTGAGCTCGAACCGCTCCGTGATGCTGGTCCTGTCCTACCTGGGGATCCTGGCCCTCATCCCGCTCATCACCGAGAAGAACGACCGCGAGGTGCAGTGGCATGCGCGGCACGGCCTCGTTCTCCTCGTCGCCTACCTGATCCTGACGGTCGGGCTCTTCATTGCGAGCCTGGTCATCGGCATCGTCGGGATGCTCCAGCTCCCGCTGTGGCTCGGCTACATCGTCGTGATCATCCTCTGCATCACGAACGCGGTGAGCGGGAAGCGGTTCCTCATCCCCGGTCTCTCGGACTTCGCGCAGAAGTTCTGAGGGCGCACCCCGGGAAGATCGAAGGCCCGCCTTTCGGCGGGCCTTCTCGTACCTGATAAGTGGTGCCCTGGGCCAGACTCGAACTGGCACGGATTGCTCCACACGCCCCTCAAACGTGCGCGTCTACCAATTCCGCCACCAGGGCACGGTGGTGAGGGAGGGAGATGATACCGATCCGCGGCGAGGAAGCAAGCCTCGAAGTGGATCGGGTCGTCACTACTTCTGCGCCGGCCCGGCGGGAGCCGGGGCGTCCGTCGCGGGAGCCGGGGCCGGTGCACCGGTTGCGGGAGCCGGAGCCACGGGCACGCTGTTGGCCGGGGCCGGCGCAGCCGGCACGGCCGGTGCGGCCTTGGCCGGAGGCTGATCGCCGAGGGCCTTGAGGACCGACGACTTCGGGCGGGCCTGCAGCAGCGAAATCGCGACGGCCAGGACGGAGAACGCGACGAAGGACCAGGTCGTCACCTTCTCGAGGACGGTCGTCGCGCCGCGCGCCCCGAAGGTCGTCTGCGATGAGGAGGCGCCGAAGGCGCTCGCGACGTCCGCTCCTTTCCCCTGCTGGAGGAGGACCACCAGGATGAGGAAAACGCAGACGAGGATGTAGATCGGGACGAGGACGTAAATCATGCGAGAGTCTCCGGCCCGCCGCCCGGGGGCGAAACGGGCCGATGAGGATAACTCACCGGCCCGTAAAGGCCAATACGGACAGGAGATGCTGGTTCAACCGCCCGCGGCGACCGCGAGGGCGGCGAAGTCCGCCGGGACGAGGGAGGCCCCGCCGACGAGGCCGCCGTCGATCTCGTCGCGGGAAAAGAGCTCCTTCGCGTTAGCCGGGGTGACGGAGCCGCCGTACAGGATCCGCACGCCGGCCGCCGCCGCCGGGCCGAACCGGTCCGCGAGGCGCGCCCGGAGGAACGCGTGCGCTTCGACGGCCATGTCGGGGGTCGCGGCGCGCCCCGTGCCGATGGCCCAGACCGGCTCGTAGGCGAGGACGAAGCCCGGCGGGAGGGCCTCTCCGAAAAGGTCGAGCGCTTTCATCTGCGCCGCCAGGACGGCTTCGGTCCGCCCGCCGTCGCGCTCCTCGAGCGTCTCCCCGACGCAGTAGACAGGAACGAGCCCGGCGTCGGCGAGGCGCTTCATCTTCCGGGAGAAGTCGGCCTCGGTCTCTTTCCGGTCGCGCCGGCGCTCGCTGTGCCCGACGAGAGCCATGCCCACGCCGAGGTCCGCGAGCATCGCGACGGACACCTCGCCGGTGAAGGCCCCCTTCGGCTCGACGTGGACGTCCTGTGCGGCCAGCTTCACGCGTGTCGGGGCGAGGTGCCGCCCGACCCGCTCGAGGGCCGGATACGCGGGCGCGATTGCGAGGTCGACGGTTTCCGGCAGGCCCGGGAGGCGCGAGAGGAAGTCGTCGCAGAAGGCCGCGGCTTCCGACGGGGTCTTGTTCATCTTCCAGTTCGCGACGACGAGGGGCGTGCGGACGGGCTTCATTCGGAACCTCCGTTGCTGGGGGGCCGGCGCGGCTCCCCGGGTCGTGCGGCGGAACGGGGGAGAACGGCTACAGAAGGACCTCGACGCCCGGCAGCTTCTTCCCGCTGATGAGGTCGAGGGAGGCGCCGCCGCCGGTGGAGACGTGGGAGATCTTCGGGCCGAGACCGGCCTCGTTGATCGCCTCGACGCTCTCGCCGCCGCCGACGACGGTGAAGGCGCCGGAGTCGGCCATGAGCTGGGCGACGCCGCGCGTCCCGGCGTCGAACGGCTTCGTCTCGAAGACCCCCATCGGACCGTTCCAGAAGATCGTCTTCGCCCCCTTCGTCATCCGGGCGAACATCTCGAGCGTCTTCGGGCCGATGTCGAAGGCCGCCTGGTCGGCCGGAATCTCGTTCATCGCGACGACGCGCGCCTTCGCGGCGTCCGCGAGCGACGGGGCGACGAGGAAGTCCGACGGGAGGACGAGGTTCACGCCCCGCTCCTTGCAGCGGTCCATCACCTTCCGGGCGATCGGCACGCCCTCGGGCTCCAGGAGCGACTTCCCGATGCCGAGTCCGAGGGCGACGACGAAGTGGTTCGCCATGCCGCCACCGACGAGGAGCGTGTCGGCCCGCTCGACGAGAGCCTCCAGCGCTGCGATCTTTCCGAGGATCTTGGCGCCGCCGAGGATCCCGACGAAGGGGCGGTCGATCGAGTCGACGACCTTGTCGAGCGCCGTCAGCTCCTTCTCCATGAGAAGGCCGACGCCGCGAGCTTCAGGGGCGAAGTGGACCGCCATGCCCGCCGTCGAGGCGTGCGCGCGGTGCGCGGTGCCGAACGCGTCGTTGACGTAGACCTCGGCGAGCGAGGCGAGGCTCTTCGCGAAAGCCGGGTCGTTTCCCTCCTCGCCCGCGTGGAAGCGCGTGTTCTCGAGGAGAAGGACGCCGCCGTCGGCGAGGGCCTTTCCGGCCGCCTCGGCGACCTCTCCGACGCAGTCCCCCGCGAAGGCGACCGGGGCTCCGAGAAGCTCCTCGAGCTTCTTCGCGACGGGGGCGAGCGAGTACTTCGGATCGGGCGTCCCCTTCGCCTTGCCCAGGTGTGAGGCGAGGATGAGCCGTCCCCCCTTCTCGCGGGCGAGCCGGATCGTCGGAAGGGCCTCCGTGATCCGCGTGTCGTCCTTCACGACGCCGTCCTTGATCGGGACGTTGAAGTCGACGCGGAGGAAGACGCGGCGGCCGGAGAGCGTGAGGTCTCGGATGCTGCGGGGAAGTGTGGCCATCGGAAGACTCCTCGGGTCCGTCGTGTTGTCGGAGAACCGGAACGGACCGGCACCTCGTGGCGAAGAACGATTCTATAGTCGGCGCGTGAAGAGTTCTCCCCTCGAAACCCGGGTCGTCCCCATCTCCGCCGGGCCCGGCCGACTCCGCCTCCTCGACCAGCGTCGGCTCCCCCGCCAGGAGACGTGGATCGACTGTCGTTCGGCCGACGACGCCGGCGAGGCGATCCGCAGCCTCGCCGTCCGGGGAGCGCCCCTCATCGGCGTGGCCGCGGCCTGGGGCCTGGCGCTCGAGGCGCGCCGGCTCGCCCGCAGCGCCGGGTTCGAGGCCGCCTGGGAGGAAGCCGCCGTGCGCCTCGCCGCGGCCCGGCCGACGGCGGTGAACCTCGGAGCCGCCATCGAGCGAATGCGGGCGGCCTTCCGCGCCTCTGCGGGCGCCCCCCCCTCCGCCCGCGTCGCGCTCCTCGAGACCGAGGCCGGACGGTTCGAGGACGAGGACCGCGCTGCCTGCGAGGCGATCGCCCGGCACGGCGCCGGCTGGCTCTCACGGTGCCTCGGCGGGGACCCGGACTCGCCCGTGACCCTCCTCACCCACTGCAACGCCGGCGCCCTCGCGACGGCGGGCGTCGGGACGGCGCTCGGCGTCGTTCGGGCGCTGGCCACCGAACGCCCCGTCTCGGTCTTCGCCGACGAGACCCGCCCTTTCTGGCAGGGGGCGCGGCTGACGGCCTGGGAGCTGGCGAAGGACGAAATCGGCGTCACGATCCTTCCCGACGTGGCGGCCTCGTCGCTCATCGCCTCCGGGCGCGTGTCGGCCGCGATCGTCGGCGCCGACCGGATCGCCGCGAACGGAGACGTCGCGAACAAGGTCGGGACCTACGGCGTCGCGCTCGCCTGCCGGGCGCACGGTGTCCCGTTCGTCGTCGCGGCTCCCCGGACGACGCTCGACCCCGCCTGCCCCTCCGGGGCGCAGATTCCGATCGAGTGGCGGGACGGGACCGAGGTCCTCCTTCTCGACCCGTCCGGCGACAGCCCGCTCTCGGTCGCCCCGACGGGCGTCCCGGCGCTCTACCCCGCCTTCGACGTGACCCCGGCCGCGCTCGTCGATGCCATCGTCACCGAGGCGGGAGTCTCGGTCCCCCCGCACGCCGAGGGGCTCGCCCGCCTTCTCGGCCTTCCGTGAGCCTCGTCCTCGGCCTCGAGAGCTCCTGCGACGAGACCTCCGTCGCCCTCCTCCGGGAGGACGGCGCGATCGTCTCGTCCGTCGTCTCCTCCCAGATCGACATGCACCGCCGCTACGGCGGGGTCGTCCCGGAGATCGCGGCCCGCGCGCACCTGACGAACCTCCCGCCGCTCCTGGACGAAGCGTTCGAGCGTGCCGGCGCACGGCTCGCGGACGTGGGTCTCGTCGTCGCGACCGCCGGCCCCGGCCTCGTCGGCGCCCTTCTCGTCGGCCTCGCCGAGGCGCGTGGCATCGCCCTCGGTCTCGGCGTCCCGTTCGTCCCGGGACACCACATCGAGGGACACGCGCTCTCTCCGTTCCTGGATCTCGACGGTGCTCCCGCCAGGGAGCTCCCGCCGCGCTTCGCGGCCCTCGTCGTCTCGGGGGGGCACTCGCACGTCTTCGCGTTCGCCCCGGAAGAGATCTCCCTCCTCGCGCGGACGCGGGACGACGCCGCGGGAGAGGCCTACGACAAGGTGGCGAAGATGGCGGGGCTCGGCTATCCCGGGGGGCCCGTCGTCGACCGCCTCGCCCGGACGGGCCGGGTCGTCCAGCCCTTCGCCGTGCCGCGCTTCAAGGGGGGCTCGCTCGACCTCTCTTTCTCCGGCCTGAAGACGGCCGTGCGCGACCGGCTCGCCGCTCTCGGCTTCTCGCCGAACACCGGCGTCGCCCTTCGGGGCCCCGTTCTCGCAGAAGGGGACGCACCCGCAGCGCTTCGCGACCTCCTCGCCGCGTTCCAGGAGTCCGTGGTCGCGCAGATCGAGGACCGTCTCGACCGCCTCCTCGCGGCGGCCCCCTTCCCGCTCCTGACCGTGTCGGGCGGCGTGGCGGCAAATTCCCTTCTCCGCGAGCGGCTCGCCGCCTGGGGTCCGCGGCGCGGCGTCGAGGTCCTCCTCGCCCCGCGCGCCCTCACCGGAGACAACGCCGCGATGGTCGCGTTCGCCGGCCTCCTCCGTCACCGGGCGGGGGTGCCTCACGAGGGCCTTTCGGCAACGGCCCGCTCCCGCTGGCCGCTCGAGAGCCTCACGTCGGCGCTCCCCGGGGGAGCCAGGTCCGATCAGCTAGAATAGAAGGTTCGGACGCACGCCGTCCGAGCACGCCATGCCCGATCCCTCCCGCATCCGCAACTTCTCGATCGTCGCCCACATCGACCATGGGAAGACGACCCTCTCCGACCGGATCCTCGAGATCACCGGCGCGCTGACCGCGCGCGAGATGCGAGAGCAGGTCCTCGACGACAACCCGATCGAGAAGGAACGCGGCATCACGATCAAGGCCCGCGCGGTCTCGCTCAGCTACAAGAGCGAGGACGGCCAGGCCTGGGTCCTCAACCTGATCGACACGCCCGGCCACGTCGACTTCACCTACGAGGTCTCACGGTCGCTGGCGGCGTGCGAAGGGGCCGTCCTCGTCGTCGACGCGACGCAGGGGGTCGAGGCGCAGACCCTCGCGAACGCCTACCTCGCGATCCACGGCAACCTGACGATCATCCCCTGCATCAACAAGGTCGACCTCCCGAGCGCGGTCCCCGAGATGGCCCGCGAGCAGATCGAGGAGGTCATCGGGATCCCGGCGCAGCACGCGGTGCTCACGTCCGGAAAGGCCGGCACCGGCGTCCGCGAGCTCCTCGAGCAGATCATCCACGACATCCCGGCGCCGGAGGGCAACCCGGACGGCCCGCTCCGCGCCCTCCTCTTCGACTCCTGGTTCGACGTCTACCGCGGCGTCACCTGCCTGGTCCGCGTCAAGGACGGGGCGATCCGGGCGGGGATGAAGGTGAAGATGCTCGGGATGGACCTCGTCTCGGAGGTCCAGGAGGTCGGCATCTTCACGCCGAAGCAGCAGGTCGTCCCCGAGCTGACGGTCGGCATGGTCGGCTACGTCATCGCCGGCATCAAGGACCTCCACTCCACGAAGATCGGCGACACGATGACGGAGTCCGAGCGCCCCGCGAAGCAGGCGCTCCCCGGGTTCGAGGACGTCAAGCCGATGGTCTTCGCCTCGGTCTTCCCGACCGAGTCGGACGACTACGAGAACCTGCGCGACGCGATGGAGAAGCTCCGGCTGAACGACGCCTCGTTCACGTTCGAGCCCGAGTCGTCGACCGCCCTCGGCTTCGGCTTCCGCTGTGGCTACCTCGGCCTCCTCCACCTCGAGATCATCCAGGAGCGGCTCGAGCGCGAGTTCGACCTCTCGCTCATCACGACCGCCCCGTCCGTCCCCTACCGGATCACGACGACGCGCGGAGAGGTCCTCGAGATCTCGAACCCGGTGAAGCTCCCCGAGACGCAGCTCATCGACGTCATCGAGGAGCCGCGGATCCTGGCGACGATCATCACGAAGGACGAGTACCTCGGGGGGATCCTCGCGCTCTGCGAGGAGCGCCGCGGCCGGCAGGTCTCGCTCGAGTACGCCGGCACGCAGCGCGCCGTCCTGAAGTACGACCTCCCGCTGAACGAGGTCATCCTCGACTTCTACGACAAGCTCAAGTCGGTCTCCCGCGGCTACGCCTCGTTCGACTACCACCTGACGGGCTACGCCGCGGCCGACCTCGTGAAGCTCGACGTCCTCATCAACGGGGAGCCCGTCGACGCCCTCGCCTTCATCGTCCACCGCGACAAGGCGACGCCCAAGGCGCGCTCCCTCGTCGAGAAGATGAAGGAGATGATCCCTCCCCAGATGTTCGAGGTGATCATCCAGGCGGCGATCGGGGCGAAGATCCTGGCCCGGTCGACGGTGAGGGCGCTTCGCAAGAACGTCCTCGCCAAGTGCTACGGCGGCGACATCACGCGCAAGCGCAAGCTCCTCGAGAAGCAGAAGGAAGGAAAGAAGCGGATGAAGAAGGTCGGGCGCGTCGACCTCCCGCAGGAGGCTTTCCTGGCGGTCCTGAAGGTCGACTGAGGGACCGGGCCGTGGCTCCCGCCGGCAGCGAAGAAGGCTCCGGGGCCGATCCGGCCCCCCGGCGCTCGAGAGGTTCTTCTCTGCTCAGGGAGTACCTCGAGGCCGTCCTCGTCGCGATCGTCTTCGCCCTCTTCGTCAAGGCGTTCCTCTTCGAGGCCTACCAGATCCCGAGCGGCTCCATGGAGCAGAACCTCCTCGTCGGCGACCACGTCGTCGTCGACAAGCTCGTCTGGGCCCCCCGCAGCCTGCCGTGGGGGCCGCTCCTGCCGCGCCGGGAGATCCGCCGCGGCGACGTCGTCGTCTTCCGGGGTCCCGCGGACCCGGGACGCGATTTCATCAAGAGGGTGGTCGCCCTGGGCGGGGAGACCGTGGAGATCCGGGCCAAGCGCCTCTTCGCCGGCGGGGCCGAAAGGGACGAGCCCTACGTGGTCCATCGCGACCCGGCCCTCCTGACGGGAGGCGTCGTCCCCGCCTCCCTGCGCGGGCGCGACGAGATGCCCCCCCTGGCGCTGCCTGCCGGGACCTTCTTCGCCCTCGGCGACAACCGGGACGAGTCGAGGGACTCCCGGAGCTGGGGGCCCGTCGCGAGGCACCTGGTCCGGGGGCGGGCGCTCTTCGTCTACTGGTCGGTCCGGCCCCCGCCGGAGCCGTTTGCGGGCCGGGGCGCTGCCGTGCGCCGGGTTCTCGACGGCGCGCTACACTTTTTCGCGAGGACCCGCTGGGAGCGGACGCTCCATGTCGTCCGTTAGACCCGCCGGGGTGAAGGAAAAGAGGAGGCTGAACATGTCCGACCGGAACCGGATTCGCGGCGAGGGGGCGTTCGGGACGATCATCGGGATCGCCGTCGTCGTTCTCGTGGGAATCGCGCTCTTCAAGATCGTGCCGCTGCACATCGCCGGAAACAAGGTCCTGGACGCGATGACCGAGCAGGCGAACTTTGCAGGGGTCAAGCCGCTCGAAAAGATCCAGTACGAGATCTTCGTCGTCGCGCAGGAGGCCGGAACGCCGCTCGCGCTCCAGGAGATCAAGATCCGGCGGCAGGCGTCGGACGTCATCGTCGAAGCGAAGTACACCCAGAAGGTCTCGGTTCTCGGCTACCAGTACGTCTACGCTTTCGACAGGGCCGTCCAGAAACCGGTGTTCTGATGCCCCGGGGCCTGCTGCGCGGATGAAGCGCGAGAAGACGCGCGAGGACGAGGCGGTCGCCGGGGGCGTCCGCCTCGACGTGTTTCTCGACGTCGCCTGCATCTACCCGACGCGCTCCCAGGCGAAAGAGGCGTGCGAAGGGGGCAAGGTCGACCTGAACGGCTCGGCCGCCAAGCCTCACCGGACCGTGAAACCGGGAGACACGCTCCAGGTCACCGTGCCCGGGCGGCGGCGGACCGTCGTCGTCAAGGCGGTCACCGAACACCACGTTCCGAAGGCCCAGGCCCGTACGCTCTACGAGGAGACGACGCCCGAGCTGACCCCCGAGCAGGTCGAGGCGCGCCGGCTGGAGCGCCTCCTGGCGCCGAAGCGCGACGCCAGCGCCGGGAAGCTCTCCCGGCGGGAGCGCGAGGACCGGGGCCGCCTTCGCGGCTACTGAGCTCCCGAGGCGCTCCGCGCCCCTGAGCCGGTGAGGCCTCGTTGCGCGTCCTTTCCCTGGGATCCGTGTGCCCGCACGCTAAGATGGCGCCCTTCCACCGATGAGAATCCTCCTCTACACGGGCAAGGGCGGGGTCGGAAAGACGACGGCCGCCGCGGCGACGGGGCTCACCCTGGCCGCCCGCGGGCTGAAGACGCTCGTCATGTCGGTCGACGCGGCCCACTCCCTCGCCGACGTCTTCGACCTGGACGGCCGGCTCACCGACAAGCGGTGCGGCGTGCCGGTCGCCGTCGCTCCGAACCTCTGGATCCAGGAAGTCGACGTCACCGAGGAGATCGGCCGTCACTGGAAGGACATCTCCGGCTACATCGCGACGCTCCTCGCCGTCACGGGGGTCGAGGAGGTCCTCGCGGAGGAGCTCGCCATCTTCCCGGGGATGGAGGAGGTCTCGGCCCTTCTCTACGTCAACCGCTACGCCCGCGAGAAGGCGTACGACGTCCTGATCCTCGACTGCGCGCCGACCGGGGAGTCGCTCCGGTTCGTCTCCCTCCCTCCGACCCTCGACTGGTACATGAAGAAGCTCTTCCGGATCGAGCGGTCGTTCCTGAAGGTCGCCCGCCCCATGGCGGAGAAAGTGACGGGAGTCCCGCTGCCGCCGGAACGCTACTTCGACAACGTCCAGGCGCTGGCCGACAAGCTGGACGGGGTCGACGCTCTCCTGAAGGACCCGAAGACGACGACGGTGCGGCTCGTGACGAACGCCGAGAAGATCGTCCTGCGCGAGACGCAGCGCGCGTTCATGTATTTCGGACTCTACGGATTCACCGTCGACGCCGTCATCGTGAACCGCCTCCTTCCCGGAGCGCTCGAGGACCCGTTCTTCGACAAGTGGCGGAAGACGCAGGCGCATTCCCTGGCTGAAGCGAAACGCTACTTCGATCCGGTGCCGATCTGGACCGTCCCCCTGAAGGACGACCAGGTCGTCGGTCTGTCCGACCTCGCGAAGCTCGGCGACGGTCTCTTCTCCGGAATCGACCCGGCAGCCTCGTTCCGGACGACGGCTCCGTACAGCTACCAGAAGAAGGCGGGGCACTACGTCCTGACGCTCGAGCTCCCATTTGCCGAACGCGAGGATGTCGAGCTGGCGGTCGCCTCGGGCGATCTCATCGTCACCCTCGGGAACTTCCGCCACCACATCCCCATTCCGCGGACGCTGTCCGGACACGTGCCGACGAAGGCGAAGGTGGAAGCGGGACGGCTGACGGTCCGCTTCGAGCGGGCCCACGAGGAGGCCGAACGTGGCTGAGCGCCGGAAGAAGGCGACCCGCAAGACCGGGGACGGCCTCGAGGACGACTTCGGACCCGGGTTCGACCCGACCCCGGAGATGCCGGACGGCGCCTCTGGAGGACGAACGTCCGACCGGGACGAAAGCCGCCGCTACGAGGGCGTTGCGTCGGGCTTCGCCGGCATTCCCTGCGGAAAGGACGGCTGCTTCCTGAAGCCGGTCGGAGACCTCGTGACCCGCTTCGCGTTCGAGCTCGCGAAGAGGGGCCACGCGGACTCCACCCAGCGCGCAGTCACGTCCGGCGTCGAGCTGCTCCGGGCGCTGCGGGACTTCCTGGACGAGGAGATCGCCTTTGCCGAGCGCGCCGCGGAAAAGCAGAGCGGTTCGGCCCGCTACACGAAGATCCCGGTCGAGTAGCTGCCGCCCGCAGCCGGAGCGAGAGGACCCGTTCGACCGGGTCCCCCAGATTCATTCCAGCTTCAGCCCTTCTCGATCTCGCGGGCGATCTCCCGGGCGGCGGCCGCGGGGTCGGCCGCGCCGGTGATCGGACGCCCGATCACGAGAAGGTCGGCCCCTGCCGTCGCGGCGGAGCCGGGTGTCGCGATCCGCTTCTGGTCCGCGGCGGCGCTCCCCGCCGGCCGGATCCCGGGCACGACGAGAAGGAACTCCGGCCCGCACGCCTCGCGGATTGCGACGATCTCCTCGGGGGAGCAGACGACGCCGTCGAGGCCCGACTCCTTCGCCAGGACCGCGAGACGGAGCGCTGCGGCCCGGGGAGTCCCTTCGATCCCGACCTCGCCCAGGGCCGCTGCGTCGAGCGATGTCAGGATCGTCACGGCGATCACCTTCGGGGCCGCAAAGCCGGCTGCCGTGGCGGCTTCGCGGGCCCTCTCGCCGGCGACACGCATCATCTCGCGCCCGCCACCGGCGTGGACGTTCAGGATCGACGCGCCCGTCCGCGCGGCCGCGGCCGCGGCGCCGCCGACCGTGTTCGGGATGTCGTGGAGCTTCAGGTCGAGGAAGACGGGCGCGAGCGCGGCGACCTCGGCCACGAGGGAGGGGCCATGGGCGCAGAACGCCTCGAGGCCGACCTTGAGGACGCCCGCTTCCGGGGCGACGAGGCGGGCCAGCTGGAGTATCCGTTCCCGCTCGGACGCGTCGAGAGCGACGGCGATCCGCTTCCGGCCGTCAGACATAGGCTTTCTCCGGGCGTGGCCGGGTCTTCAGCGTCCCGCTCAGGTCGGCGACGCGCGCCACGCCGTGCCGGTCGCACCAGAGCGCGAGGTCGCGGACGAGCCGGCCGCAGACGCTCGGGTCGCGGAAGTTGGCCGTGCCGACCTGGACGGCATTCGCCCCGGCGATCAGGAACTCGAGGACGTGCTCGACCGTCTCGATGCCGCCGATCCCGAAGATCGGGACGTTCGGCAGCGCC
>CALBDV010000115.1 GCA_937927565.1 uncultured Holophagales bacterium | reverse complement strand
GGAGCGCACCCTCGCCCGGAACGAGGAGACAGGCGCACGCCAGCGCGATGGCGCCCCTCGAGACCCTTCGAGGGGATCGATTCAGGGACGACTGGTTCGACATGTTCTCGGCTTCCTTTCGCGTTTCGCTGAAGTTCCGTCGAGGCGTCCCCTCGAGGGAACGGATGAAGGCTTCCGGAATGCCCCGCAAAGCATATGCCGTTGTCCGGACTCCGGATCGTGTCAGAAGACGTACCTTGCCCGGACCTGGAGCTGGCTCGCCTCGCCGGAGGCTCCGTCCTTGTTGACGCGCTGCCCCCAGATGTACTGGATTCCCAGCTCGCCGCTCCGAACCGGCGTCCAGACCAGGTTGAGGCCCAGACGGTGCGTTCTCCTGTAGGCGCTTGCCGGCTGGAACCCGAGGTTGTCGACGGTCACCGCGCCCCAGATGAGCGACGAGCGGAGGTCGCCCGGCTCGCGGGGTTTCCCGCGCCAGCGGTGGAGGTAGGAGCCGTACCAGCCCCAGTGCGAGAGGAGCTCGAGGTCGCCGGTTCCGGGGTCGAATGCGCCGTCCTGCCCGCCCGCCGAGTTCAGGTCGTTGATGAAGCGCGCGATCCCGCTGCCGCCGTTCACCTGGAACGTGAAGGAATCGTCGCGGTCCCACGGAAGCTCCGTGAGCGTCCCGCTCGCCGAGAGGCCCCAGCCCGTCCTGTGGTCGATCTCGTTCGGCCGGCTCGCGGACTCGCCGCGAATGCTCCGGAGGACCGCGGCGCCCTGGAGGCGCGTCCGCTTCGAAGGCGTGAACGTGCCGCGCAGGATCAGGTCGGGGGCCTGGTTCACACCGCGAACGACCGTCCCGTCGACGTCGGTCAGCGAGGAGTTCGGGTACTCGAGAGAGACGGCCCCGAGGAGCACGGGGCTCAGCCGGCGCGTGTAGCGAAACTGGGCCTGGCGCTGGACGTTCTCGGCGTTCACGCCCTCGAAGTCGATGTCGCCGTGGTCCGCGTCGGGGTCCGAGAAAGTGGACCAGGTCTGGCCCGCCAGGAACCGGCCGACCTGGACGTAGGCGTGCCGGAGCCGAAAGCCGTTCGACGAGCCGGCGAAATCTCCCTCGATGAAGGCTCGAATCGTCCGGTCTCCCGGACCCTTCGTCCGGGCGTCGAAGTTGAGGCTGCTCGGGTTCGCCCAGAACGAGGTCCGCGGCCCCTTCTCGGCGCCCGGGTCGCCGGCGACCGGGATCGTCCACGTCAGGAAGCGGTCGTCCGACCCCAGGGCGTCCTGCGTGCTCACGGCGCTCACCCAGACGGAGCCTCCGAACTTGATGGCCGCCGGGGAGCCGGGAATCCGGATCGACCCCGGAAAGTCTCCGGCCGAGACGACCTCGGGGGGGAGGTCCGGCTTCTGCTTCGAGGCTTCCTCGAGCTTCGCGAGCCGCTCGACGAGCTCCTGGGACGGCTGGACGGCCGTCGGGATCGCCTGCACGACCTCGTCGAGCCGGATCTTCTGCCTCTCGACTTCCTTCTCGAGGGCCTCGAGCTTTGCGGCCCGCGCCTCGACGTCGGCTTTCTGCGCTGCGACCTCCGCCTTCTCCCGCTCGAGGGCGTCGCGCTCGGCCCGCAGCTCCCGAAGGGCCGCCTCGACCCCGTCCCGCTCCGCCGCCAGCGCCTTCCGGTCCGCCTCGAGGAGCTTCTCGAGGTCCCGCCGCTGGGCGGCCGTGAATGGGTCCTTCGGCTTCTTCTTCGCCGGGACCGCCTTCGTCGTCGCCACGGCCGGGCGTTTCTCGGCCGCCGCCGCGGGCGCAGGCACGTTGGTCGAGGGGGTTTGCTGCGCCCGGAGGGGAACGGCGAGAGCCAGCAGGAGGCAGAACGAGAGACCGGGTACGGCCGCGCGCCAGGCGGGACGCCGAGCAGGTCTCCCTCGGAGGCCCGCCAGGGCGCCTCTTCGTTCGGGGCTCGCTGGTCCGCCGTCTCCCATCGCTCCCGGGGAGGCTAGCACCGCAAGCTGTGCCCGTGGCATGCGGGGCCCACTTGCCGAAATTTGACGCCGTCTCCAGGGCTACATCCGCGGCGGGAGCGCACTATCATTCGCGCCGAAGGGAGATCTCCACCATGCGTCATTCGTTCCTCATCGGCGCGTCCGTCCTCGTCGTCGGCGCCCTCGCGTTCGCCCCGTCTGCCCCGGCCCAGTGCGTCGAGGGTCTCAAGGCAGGGACTTCCATGGCCTTCGAGGTCGCGTCCACGGACGGGACGATCGGCGGCAAGGGCACGCTGAAGGTCGAGAAGAACGACGGGTCGTACCTCGAGATCACCGTGACGACGGACAAGGGGAAGGTCCTGATGCCCGGCGGTATCGACGGGAACCGCGCGATCCTGACGAACCCGCAGAACGGAAACGTCTGGGTCGTCACCTGCACGTCGTTCGGCCTCGAGGGGAAGTCGACGCTCGCCGGAAAGGACATGAAGCTCAAGGCCCTGAAGGGCCGCTAGCCAGCTCTCGTTCGGACGTTCCTGCCCGGCCCGGGTTCTCCGGGCCGGGCAGATTTCGACTCGACGCCTGCGGCAGGGCACGATCCGGCGCCTTGCGGACCGGCGCGTCGGAATTGACCCGGCGCGGCGTCGGGGTCTAGGCTGCAGTCGATGTCGGCCGTTCCCGATCTCCTCGCGGACTTCGTCGCGCTCGAGCGCCTCCTCGAGGCGCAGCCGGAGGGAATGAACGTCGAGATCGTCCGCGGCGTCTGGCTCCTCGCGCCACGGCCGCGGTTCCGGCACGGACGGTCGGCGGTGCGCCTCGCCTCGCTTCTCGAAAGCGGCCCCGGGGCCGACGGCCAGGACGGCACCCGGTCCGACTGGGTCTTCGTCATCGAGCCGGAGATCCGCTCCGAGCTCGCCTTCTCGCGCCTCATCCCCGACCTCGCCGGCTGGCGGCGGTCGACGGGCGGCTGGCCGGGGCCGGACGAATCGGTCATCGAGCTCGTCCCCGACTGGGTCGCGGAGGTCGTCTCGCCGTCGACCGAGGCGGTCGACCGAGGCCGCAAGCGCGAGGCCTACGGGCTGATGGGCGTCGCCTGGTACTGGATCGTCGACCCCGAGAAGCGGACCGTGGACGTCTTCACGAACGTCCGGGGCCGGATGGTGCCCGAGCGCTCTCTGGGGGCGGACGACCCGCTCTCGGCGCCGCCCTTCCCGCCGCTCGGCGGGCCGGTCGCGACTCTCTTCCCGGACTGACGCGGCTCGCCGATCCG
>CALBDV010000114.1 GCA_937927565.1 uncultured Holophagales bacterium | reverse complement strand
GCTTCCCACCTACACCCACCCGCTCGCACCGTAACCTCCAACCGGCCGGGGGGGGGCACCCTCCCCCCGGCCATTGACTTCACCCGAGGGCCGGGCGCGAAAGCGCCCGGCCCTCTCATTGAGTGCGCCGGGCACGAGCCCCGATTCGAGGCATTCGATGATCGGGGACCAGTTCGGTCTCGAATAGGGGCGTCTACCCGCAGGGGTGCCTCGACCCTCCTGGTGGGCCGTCGAAGCACGGTTCCGGCCTGCGGCGAGCGGCGCGGCCGGCCTGGAAGGGCCGAACGGCAGGACCCCGGCCTCTCTCGGCTCGGGTCGCCCGAGGCACGAGAGGTCCGTCGTCCGAAGTCGTTATCGCTTGACCGGGCCGAGCCGCAGGAATATGTTGCCTTTCCGTGTCCAAGAAAGTTCGGGCCGCCCGTTTGGGAGTAGCAGGCGCGAGAGCGTCAACGTGCTCGGTGTGCACGAGGACCGGAGCCGAACGGCGGTCTTCTCTTCCCGTGGAGTGAGTCTCTTCGAATGATGGTTTCCTCAGCCGGGAGTGGGACGCGGCAACGCATCGTGGGCGTTGCGCTCGCCTTCGTCCATCACCCTGCCTGCCAGAGCCCGTACCAGCCTTCCGTTCTTCGGAGCGCTCGGGCAGGCGAGAGGTCCCCGGTCCCTCTTCGACTCCCGGACCCTGTCGGTAACGCCCTCCCTTCGTCGGGCCTGAGCCCGGGAAACCTGGAATGAGCATGTCCGTCTCGAAGCATCAGAAGCACGCCGGGTTACTGCGAGGATCCGGGAGCGACCGGAATTCACTCCGGCGAGGGCTGATCGTGGCGTTCCCCCTGGTCCTGTTCTCGCTCGCGAACGGTCCGGCGCTGGGAGACGAGCTGGCGACCAGGCTCAAGCAACAGGTCAACGAGGTTCTGGCGGGCCAGCGGCCGATGGCCGAAGTCACACTCGACGTCATCGGCGGCCGGCCGGATCGCGGCCACCTGACCGTCTATGGCTCGGGTGTCGGAATCCTGAATCGCCAGAAGCAGTTCTCGCTCTTGCCGGAAGAGCACAGGGAGCTGTTGAAGCGGCTGGTGACCTCGGGCTTCTTCGAGATGCCGGAGCGCCCGAAGCCGGCGAAGGAGACGGAACCGAGTCCGGACGCGCCGGCGATTCTGAGGTCCGTGGGCGTCAAGGTCGGCGATCTGGAAAGAGTCGTCGCCCAGAACAACAAGGTCTGGACGTTGCCGGCGCTGGATGCTCTCGTTGCCGATCTTTTCAAGCTCTGCGAGAAGCCCGCCAGCAAGGGGACGGTCGCCTCCACGCTCACGGATGGCCTGGAGAAGATCGCCGGGGGCAAGCTTGCTCCCGAAGCCCTGCTCGTGGTTCTGAACATCCCCCCGGTCGCTGCAGGGAAGTCTTCCGAGGCGGCGAATGGTTTCGTGGCAGCGCTCGAAGGAAGTGCGTTGACCTGGTCCGAGCAGGTCCCGGGAAAACCCGCGGTGACCGTGCGGAGCTTCGTGTCCGCCGAACGGATCAGGTCGCTGGCGGCTCTCCTGGCCAGGTCGGGTCTCGAGAAGCTCCCTGGCAATCTCTACAGGGCACGGTACGTCGATCTCACGTCGTCCGTGCTGGGTCGAGTCAAGTCGATTCAGGCCCGGAGCTTCGCCGGGCTCAAACCCGGGAAAGACGCCGCCCAGCAGGAGGCGCTCGAGAAGATCATCGAAGCGATTCTCGCTCTCGGCCCCACGGGCCAGGGACCTCCTTCGGGTACGCCCACCGTCGGGAAGGCGGAAGGAGCCGTCCCCTGAGCCGAGGACCCCTCCTCCGCGTGCCCGAACCGTCTGACCGGCCGGAGTGCGGCTGTTCGGTCCCGGGGTTTCCGCTGCCAGGACAAACCAACCACCCGGACCGCAGGACGCAGACCGGCGGTCGGGAAAGGCCGAGAGCATGAAGAGTGTGGGCGTCGTCCTCCTGCGAGAAGAAGCCGTGCAGCCTCTTCTCGGAGGAGTGGAGACGTCCGTCGTCTTTCAGGGCAGGTCACCACCGAACATATCGAGAGGAGGAACGTCGCTTACCCCGGGATCGCAGATCGTCTGTAGCCACCTATTCGCGATGAAGAAGAAATGGGAGGACAAGTGAGTTACCACAGAAAGAGCCTTCTTTCGGTGATGGCGACGGCCGGCCTGGTGCTGGCGGGAACGCTGTCGGCGGAGATGC
>CALBDV010000113.1 GCA_937927565.1 uncultured Holophagales bacterium | reverse complement strand
ACGAAGCCGAGGCCATCGCCAGCTTCGGCTCCTGATCCGGGGAGAACCCGCACCGTCGAGGCCCGGGCTGCCCTTGAGGGAGGCCCGGGCCGTTTCGTCTTCAGGGCTCGAGCCAGAGGTCGTTCCAGCGGACCGGGGGAGGCAGGAGGTGAGCCTGGACTCCCCGGAGGCGCGGCGCCTGCACCACGAAGCCGCGGTTGTGGAAGAGGAAGACGACGGGCGCCTCGGCCTGGACGAGCCGGTTCAGCTCGCGATAGACCGCCTCGCGCTCCGCGGCGTCCAGGAGCCGCGCTCCCTTCTCGACGAGGCGGTCCACCTCGGCGCTCTGGAAACCCGCGTCGAGGACGTCTTCCGTTTTCGAGTAGAGAAGCGAGCTGAAGAACGTATCGGGATCGGGGAAGTCGGCGAACCACCTGGAGAGCTTCACGTCGGGGAAGATGCCGCCCCGCTTTCGGGCGGACATCTCCTCCCCCGGAAGGACCTCGAGGACCAGCTTCACGCCGACGGCTTCGAGCTGCGCGGCGATGACGGGGAGCGGATTCAGGGGGTCGCGAGAGTCCTTCGGGCTGAGCCAGGCCGAAAGAGTGAGGCCGGCGCCGAGCCCTGCCTCGTGGAGAAGCCCCCTGGCCTTCTCCGGATCGTGACGGTAGGGGCGGAGGTTCGGATCGTGGCCGGTGAGATGGGGCGGCAGGAGTGACGCGGCCGGCACCGTGAGGCCGGCGAAGGTCTTCTCGTTCAGCGCGGCCCTGTCGACGGCGTGGTTGAGCGCCCGCCGAACGCGGACGTCGTCGAGGGGGGGCCTGTCGCACCGCAGGACGAGGAAAGACGTGTGGAGCTGGACCGACGAGTCGATGTAGGGGCGCCACTGGGGGTCTGCCATGAGCCGGGCCGCTTCGGGGTACGGAATGTCCCAGATGACGTCGAGCTGGCCGTCGAGGAACCGCTGAAAGACACCGGCTTCGGAGTCTTCCGTGAGGTCGAGGTCGACGCCGTCGAGCGCGATCCGGCCCCGGTCCCAGTAGGTGTCGGAGCGGTCGAAACGGGCCACCTTTCCGAAAGAGAACTCCCTGGGCGCGAACGGGCCGGTTCCGGACGGCGCTCGCCGGGCCCGGGCGGGGTCGGCGAGGAGCGAGGGCGGGAGGACGGTGATGTCCGGAAGGGTCAGGAGCTGGAGGAAGAAGGGAACGGGGCGTGAGAGGCGGACGCGGAGGAGGTCGCTCGACGGGGCCTCGAGGCCGGTGACGTCGGGAGTCCGTCCGGCGCGGAAGGCGTCATATCCGTCGACCGCATCGAAGAGCGTCGCCAGGGGCGCGGCGGTGGCAGGGGAGAGGAACCGCTCGAACGAGGCCTTGACGTCGGCCGCGACCAGGCTCCCTCCCTCGTGCCAGCGGACGCCCCGCCGAAGGTGGAAGGCGTAGAGCGTTCCCGACGGGTCGATCTCCCAGCTCTCCGCGAGCTCCGGGAGGATCCGGGTCCCTTCACCGAAGCGGACGAGGCCTTCGCCCCAGGTCCTCACGAGGATCGCCTGCGGGACGGTCTGGCAGAACGCGGGGTCGAAGTTCGCCTCGTCGAGATAACGAAGCGCGGCCCTCACGCGCCCGCCGGGAGCGGGCGAAGGCAGGCGGAAGAGCGAGGAGCGGGAGCGCAGGAGGAGCGATTCCTGCTCGAGGGCCTGGGCCGCCTGGTTCATGGAGGTCGAGGCGTAGGCGTTCCTCTCGGCGGCCCTGCGGATCTCGTCCATCGACGTCACGACGGCCGCCGAGCCGTCCGCGAGGGTCACGGTCGCCTCGGCGATGGCGTCGACGGTGGAGGTGACCCTCTCCATGGAGCCGAGGAGCGCCTGTCCGCCCGTGGCCTGCTCTTCCATGGCACGGGCGAGCTGCTCCGTCAGCAGGCGCACCCGGTCGGTCCTCGCGTTCACGGCTCTGGCCGATTCGAGCTGGCCGCGGGTCGCTTCCGAGATCCGTGCCACCTCCGACGAGACGCGGGAGGTCGCTTCGGAGACGCGGGCCGACTCGCGGCTCTGTTCGTCGGCGGCGCTCGCGATCCCCTCCGAGGCGCGGCGTGAATCGAGGGCGAGGGACTCGATCTCGTCGAGGGTCGCGTCGGAGGTCTGGGCCAGATCGACTCCCTCGTCCGTCCGGCGGCGCGCCTCGGCGAGGAGACGCCTCACGTCCTCGACGCCGGAGCGGACCGACGAGACGAGGCCTCGCACCTCGTCGGTCGACACGGCCGTCCGGTCGGAGAGGTCGCGGATGTCGTCGGCCAGGACGGAGAAGGTCTTGCCGCTCTCTCCGGCCTGCGCCGCGATGATGGACGAGTTCAGCGCGAGAAGGTTCGTCTCTCCGGCGATCTCCTCGATGACGTGGAGGACCTCGCCGATCCGTGCGGAGTGCTCGGCGAGCGCGGTCGCGGCGTCGGCCGCGCCCGAGACGGCGCCCCGGATCTCGTGCATCCCGGCGAGCGTTCCCGAGACGGCCGCCTTGCCCGAGACGACGGCCGCCGAGACCCGCTCGGAGAGCCGCGCGGCGGTCTGGGCCTGCCGGTCCGTCTCGGCGGTGGAGGAACGGATCGCCTCGGTCGCGCCTGCCGTCTCTCCCGCGAGGCCGGAGAGGTTCTCGACGGCTGACGCGACCTCCTGGAGGGCCGACACGACTCCTCCGAGGGACGCCGCCGTCTCGTCGACGAACGCGCGGAGCGCCGAGGTGCTGCGGGAGACCTGCATGACCGAGGCGGTCATCTCGTGGAGCGAGGCGCCCGCGTTCTCGGCGGCGCCTGCGAGCGTCTCCATCGACTCCCGAAGGGAGCCGATCGCCGCGTCGGTGCCGCGCATGGCGGCCGCTGTCTCCTCCGCGCGCGCGTTCTGGACGGAGGCGGCGAGGGAGAGGTCCCGGCCC
The DNA here is from genome assembly GCA_937927565.1 of uncultured Holophagales bacterium. Classification (GTDB taxonomy): domain Bacteria; phylum Acidobacteriota; class Thermoanaerobaculia; order UBA5066; family UBA5066; genus UBA5066. The sequence goes on along the minus strand of CALBDV010000113.1, from coordinate 22,518 downwards.
CGGGTCGTCAGGTCGCGCGCGACGCCCGACACCGCTTCGGAGAGCCGTGCGAACGAGGCGAGGATCCGCTCCATCGCGACCATCAGGCCGTGGAACGCCTCGGCGAGGGCCGCATCTCCGGACCGGCCGAGCTCCGCGCGGGAGAGCGTGAGGTCCCCGGCGGAGGCGCGGTGGAGAGCGTCGCGCGTCGCCTCCCGGGCACGAAGGATGCGCCCCTGGGCCAGCCGTCCGAGTGCCGCGACGGCCGCGGCGGTCAGGACTCCCGCCGTGAGCGTGCGGAGCGGGGACGGTGAGGGCGAGAGGGCGAGGGAGGCGAACCCGAGCAGCACGATCAACGGGGCGAACGCGGCGGAAAGCCACGTCTTCGCACGGGACGGCACCTTCGTCGACGCGGCAGGCATCGGCTCCGATGCTACACTTTCCAATCCCCCCGGGCCGCGCCGTCCGGATCGGAAACGGAGCCCCGCACCGTGTCTCTCGACCTCCCGGAAACCCTCGCCCGCGTTCGGAGCGTCGTGGACGCCCGGCTTCCGAGGCTTCTCGAGAGAGGCCCCACCGCCGGCCTCCTCGATGACGTCCTCGATCCCCTGCCCCCTGCAGCGCGGGATGCGCTCCTCTCGCCCGGCAAGCGGGTCAGGCCCGGCCTCGTCTTTCTTTCCGGAGCGCTGTTCGGTGCGAAGGAAGAGAGGCTCCTCGACCCCGCCTGCGCCGTGGAGATGGTCCACGCCGCTTCGCTCGCGCTCGACGACCTCCCCTCGATGGACGACGCCACGACGCGCCGCGGGCGGCCGGCGCTCCACACGGTCCACGGGGAAGACCTCGCCATCCTCGCCGGCGTGACGCTCATCGTCCGGGCGTTCGGCGTCCTGGCCGACTGCGGACTGTCGAGCATCCGCCCCGCCCCGGCGCTCGACCTCGTCTCGCGCCTGGCGGATGCCTCCGGTCTCTGGGGCCTCGCTTCGGGGCAGTCCCTCGACCTCCGTACCGGGGAGGCGGAAGCGTCGTTCGACCGGCTCGAGACGATCCACGCGCGAAAGACGGGCGCCCTCTTCGTCGCGGCCGCCGAGTTCGGGGCGGTCCTGGGCGGAGCGCGGCCGAAGGAGCTGGCCGCCGTCCGTTCCTACGCCAAGAACGTCGGGCTGGCGTTCCAGATCGTCGACGATCTACTCGAGAGGCAGGACCCTGGCCGGACCGGCAAGCACGCCCGGCGGGCTCCGACTCCCACCTTCGCCCGGCACGTGGGCGAGGAGGGGGCGCGACGGCTGGTCCAGGAGCTGACGCTCCACGCGATCGAGGCCCTCGAGCCCTTCGGGGCGCGGGCGGCGCACCTCCGCGAGTTCGCCTCGCTGCTGAGGGACCGGACCACCTGAAAGTGGCGGCTGCGGCGGGGCGCGCGCCCTGCTAACGTCGCGGAGGTGAGTACCCCCCCCTCCGAGCCTCCCGGGAGCCGCGACCCCGTCACGTTCGAGGAGGCGAGAGAGCGGCTCCGCTCCCGCGGCTACCTCGATCGCGGCGTGGAGGGGGTCGTCCTGAAGGGGGCTCTCGCCGCGCGAAACCGGACGCTCGGGCTCCTCTTCGGGGCGTCCGTCGCGTCGCTCCTTCTCGCTCTCGCCCTCGCGACGGTCGAGACCGCTGCCGTCGCCCTCGCCTCGGCCCTCTCGCCGCGCGACACCCTCGTCCTGTTCGCGTGGCTCGGCGCCGGGGCCCTCCTCGCCGCGGGCGTCCTCGTCCTCCTTCTCGCCGCGTTCGCGTGGCTGCGCATGCGCGGACGGAGCGACCCGTCGGGAGTCTCGACGGAGGTGGCGGTCGTCTTCGGCGTTCTCGCCGGCGTTGGCGCCGCGCTGGCCGCACGGCCGGTCCTGGAGGCGGCGGGCCCTCTGGCCGCGCTCGTCGCGTTTGCGGCGGCGGCGTTCTCGGTGGTCCTTGCGGTCCGGGTCGCGCGAGGCCTCGCGTTCACGGTCCTCGCGGCGTCCGGCAGGGCCGTCTTCTCGCGGGCGCCACGTCCGGCGCTCGCCATCGGGGCGGCGCTCGCGGCGGCGGTCCTCGCCACCGGCGGATGGCTGGTTCTGCGCCGCGTCCCGCCGGTCGACGAGCCGCTCGTCGTCCAGTCCGGAACGGCACGGGTCGTCCTCGTCGCCGTGGATGGCTGGATTCCGGAGCTCGCGACGAACGCGGTGGCTCTCGGCGCGCGCGCGCGCTTCGGGTACCAGAAGGACTCGACCGATCCGGCGGCGTTCTGGACGACCGTGGCCACGGGCGAGCCGGCGCGCCGGCACGGCGTCGGCGCGCTCGAGCTGGTGCGGCTCGACGGCCTCGTCGCGCCGGTCAGACTCACGGCCGGGACGGGCTGGTACCTCGGCCGCCTCCTCCCGGCGCTCGGCCTGGCGCGCGAGGAGTCGGTCACCTCCGCCGCCCGAAGGGTCCCCTCGGTGTGGGAGGTTGCGCACAGGGGTGGTCTCGCGTCGCTCGTCGTGAACTGGTGGACGACGTGGCCGGCGGGCGACGCGGGCGGCGTCGTCCTCGGAAACCACCTCTTCTTCGCCGCGCGCGCCGGCGCAAGGCTGGAGGGAGAGGGATGGCCGCCCGAGGCCTCCGCGCGCGCCGCGAGCCTGGTCGTCCGTGAAGCTTCGCGCCCGACCGGTGCCGGCCGGCTCGTCGCGGATGCGCGAGGGCTCGACGCGTTCGCCATCGCCGCCTTCCGGCAGGAAGTTGCAAGGGCGAGGCCGCGCCTGGCGCTCCTCTACCTGCCGGGGCTCGACATTCTCGGCGCGGCCCTGTCAGAGCCAGGCCGGACGGTTGCCGACCGCGTCACCCTCGCGACCGCCCTCGGTGAGGAGACGCGCGCGATCGCCTCGTTCCTCGCCGGGCCGGACGTCCTCGGGGGGGACGCCGATCTCGTCGCCGTCGTCGCCGACGGCGGCCGTTCGGCAAGGAGCGGGGAGCTTCTTCTCGCCGGGAGCCTCGTCGGGGCGGTCGACAGGGGAATCGTGAAGCCCGTCGACCTCGCCCCCACGCTTCTCGCCGCGCTCGGTGTCCCCTCGTCGAGGGAGACCGAGGGCAAGGTCGACACCCGACTCCTGAGAGAAGGTGCAGCGTCGGACGCGACGGTTGCCTCGTGGGGCCGGAAGCGGTCGGGCGGCGGTCCGGCGCTCGACCCCGGGGAATACGTCGAGAACCTGCGATCTCTCGGCTACCTCCGCTGACCGGGTCGCCCGTTCGTACAATGGGCGCCCCGATGACAGCGGACAGGAAACCTCGCCGGGTGGGGGCGTGTTGACGCGGTGGCCGGCGCGGCTGGCCGCGTCCGTCCTCCTCGCCGTGCTCCTTCCGCCGGCGCTCCTCGTCTGGCTCTCCTCTCGCCTCGAGAGGCGGGCGCTCCGGGACGACCTCGAGGCGCGTGCACAGGTGGCGGCCGCGTTGACGGACGCGCTCCTGTCCCATGCGGAGACGTTCCTCGCCCGCCTCGGTAACAGGTGGGACGGCGGATGCAGCGCGGGCACTGCCGAAACGCTGAGGTCCGCCGTCGACGTCGGCCTCGCCGTGCGCGACGCCTCGCTTCTCGACACGTCCCTCGAACCCGTCTGCAGCGTCGGAGCCGTTCCCCTGCCCCTGCCGGCCGCCGTCCGCGTCGCCCTGCACCGCGATGGCCGGGCCCTCTGGGACGGTGCCCTCGGGACCGGCGCGGTGCGCTTCGCCGTCCGTCTCCCGCGGGGCGCGGGGCAGGTGAGCTTCGACGCGGAGCGCCTGTCGCGCTACCTCGCGCCCGTGGCGGACGGCGGACGGCTCGCCGCGGAGATCGCCGGTGCAGCGGGAACCGTCCTTCGCGTGCCGGCCGCGGGAGGGACGCCGCGTCCCCGTCCCGGCGCGCTGCTCCGGCTCCTCGGGCGGATCGTCGGGGTGCAGACCGAGGAGGCAGGAGACCGGTGCGCGGGCGGGGGGATCTCCGTCCTCGTGCGCGCCACGGCCGACGTCCAGCTCGTCGCGTGGGGAGAGACCCTTCCTCTTCTGATCGCGATCGGCCTCGGGTTCGGGGCGGGCGCGGCGGCGCTCGTCCTTCTCGCCGGATCACCGGGCGCGGCGCTGAAACGTCAGCTCCGGGGCGCCGCCCGGCGCGGCGAGCTGGAGGTCCGCTACCTGCCGGTCGTCGACGTCCGCTCGGGGCGCTGCGTCGGCGCGGAGGCTCTGCTTCGATGGCGCCACGCGAGCGAGGGGCTCCTCTCGCCCGACCTCTTCATCGCCCTCGCGGAGGAGACGGGCCTCATCGTTCCGATCACCGACTGGCTCATGCGGCGCGTCGCGCGGGACCTTCCCGACGGTCTGCCCGAGCCGGAGCGCTTCCACGTCTCGATCAACCTGGCCGGCGCCCACCTTCGGGACCCGGGAACGATGGCGGGCATCCTGCGCGCATTCGAGGACTCGGGTCTCCGCCCGGAGTGCCTCGTCTTCGAGGTGACGGAGCGGGAGTTCATCGAGGACGAGGGGGGGACGGCGCGAAACGTCCTCGAGGCGATCCAGGCGTGGGGCGCGAAGGTCGCGCTCGACGACTTCGGGACGGGCTTCTCGAACATCGCCACGCTCCGTCGCTTCCGCCTCGACCACCTGAAGATCGACAAGAGCTTCGTGGAGGGGATCGGGACCGGCTCCGTCGCCGAGACCGTCATCGACGCCATCGTCGACCTCGGCCAGAAGCTCGAGATGACGATCATCGCGGAAGGGGTCGAGCGGCCCGAGCAGGTCGACTACCTCGTCGCCCGGGGCGTCCACCTGATCCAGGGATTCCACTTCTCCCTCCCGCTCACGCTGAAGGGGCTCGTCCGGTTCGTCGAGGAGCGGGAGCCCCCGGCGGCCGAATCGGAGGCGGCGGGCGCGGACCCGATCGCCGTCGGGCCGGGCTGACCGACCCGGGCGCTCCTACTGCCCGACGATCCGGACCGTCGAGGTCGCCGGGAGGTCCCTGGCCGACTGGAGAAGCGAGAGGAGCTGGGCCGTGATGGCGAGCGACTGCATGGAGCGGCCCGCGTCGCAGTCGGCCGTTCCGCGCGGAATCGCCCATTTCCCGCCGTCGTAGCGGACGTTCACTTCGCTCCCGGAGCACGCGCCTGCCGGCCGGACGGCGAAGAGGCGGCGCTCGGATGCCGGCTGGTCCGGACGCCGCGGGCGAATGACGACCTCCCGTTCCGGACGGGCCAGCTCCCCGAGGTAGTGGAGGATCGACTGGGGCGAGCGCATGACGATCCGCCCCCGGGGCTCCCCGGGGGCGAGCCTGGCCGCTGCCTCGACGGCTCCCCGGGAGTCGTAGAGCCGGACCTCGACGCGGTCCCGCATCCCGCACGTCCCTGACCCGGAAACCGCGAGCCTCAGCTTCGTGGACGTCTTCTCCAGCTGGAACGTCCCGTCTCCGACGGGCCGCAGCCGGAGGGGCGACGAAGCCATCTGCACCAGGGTGGGGAGGCGTCGGGCCTCTGCCGCGTCCACGGGCGGACCGATCTTCTCGGTGCGAAAGTCGTCGAACTCCCAGCGGCCCGTGTCGGCGAGGTCGGCGACGAGGGAACCGAACGCCGCGAACGACGGTTCCGTGGGGTCGTTCTCGAGGACGGCCGGCGGCGCGCCTCCCGAGGCCGGGCACTCCAGCTCGACCCGGTCGACCACGAGGTAGAGGAGGACCTCGCGGTTGTAGCCCTGGTCCCAGAAGTACTCGAGGATCTCGGTGCCGACGGGAGTCATGATTCCGCGCGTGAATTCCTGCGAGTCGAGGACCGCCACGTCGAAGGTGGGGGAGTCGGTGAAGCCGAAGCTCGGTGAGAAGGCCTGAACGTCCGGGGCCGCCGAGCCGGTCGACGCCGCCGCGCCGATCCGCGACTCCGCGCGGACACTGCCGGTGATGCGCGAGAGGCCCGTGAAGACCATCGGTCTGCGATCCCGCGCCCGCAGGATGTTCATGAGGAGCATCTCGTTCCGGGCGGACTCCGCAGCCGTGTTGTAGTCCACGGCACGGTTCGAGAGAGCGCCGTGGGTGACGCAGCCTCCGAGGGAGAGGGCGGCCACGGCGGACATCAGGCGGGGGAGAACGTTCGAGCATCTCATCGGTCGCATCTCCGCGGCATTCACTTCCTGATGTAGCCCGTGAGGATCTTGACGAGCCCGACGGGCACTTCCGGCCTCTCCCGCATGAGCTGCCAGAAGGGTTCGCGGTGGATCCGGAGGGCGAGGACCTCGCTCTCGGCCGTGCAGGTCACGGAGCGGGGATCGCCCGTCAGGATCGAGAGCTCCCCGATCACGTCCCGCGAGCCGAGGCGCTTCCCCGTCGGAACGCCACCGGCGGAAATGCCGATCGTCCCTTCCACGATGAGGTAGAGGGCGTCTCCGGTATCTCCTTCCCTGATGACCACGTCGCCGGACTGGAAGGAAACCTCGTCGGCGATCGGAAGGAGGGCGGCCACGTCCTCGGCGGGGATCTCCCGGAAGAGCGAGACCTGCTTGAGGAACAGGACCTTCTCGAGCGGCGCCAGCGGCATCCGGCTTTCTCCTTCCATTTCCTGGCCGGCCGCGGCGGCCGGCATTCCGAGGGCGTGGCGTGCCGTCTCTCTGAAGAGCGGGTCCGGCGACGAGAGCTCGGCCTCGATCCGGGACCTGAGCCCGGCGTGAGAGGAGCGGCCCGCCGACGCGAGGGCACAGAGGCGGATCCACGAATCCCGGCTCCCGAGGAGCCTCTCGACGTGCGCGTGCGGGGCCTGGCTCGTGACGCCGAGGAGCCGCGCGGCTTCCTGGCGCTCGGACGCCGAGCCGCCGACGTACGGCACGAGAACGTCCTTCTCGGCCTGGGCGACGTTCTCGATCAGCTCGATGGCGTTCGCCCGCAGGCGCGCGTCCGCCTGGCTCATCGCCTGCCGGAGGGGCTCGAGGGCCAGGCGCGGGTAGAGGAGCGCGACGACCGCGAGGACACGATCCTGATCTCGTTGGATCCCTGCAACGAGCGCGTCCAGGAGCAGGGGGTGCGCCGAGTCCTTCTCGAGGTCCGCGAGCGCCCCGCGCCTCTCGAAGGCGGAGCGGATCTCCTCGCGAAGCTGCCCGCGCAGGCGCTCCGGTTCGATCGTGGGAGAGTGACCGTTCGCGCGCAGGTCGAGCATCGAGGCGTACGCGGCCGCCCGGACCCTCTCCTCCTCGTCGAAGGCGAAGTCCGGGAGGAATGCCGACGCTGCAGGGCCCGACTTGCCGAGAGCCCTCACGAGCGCGGCGCGCGCCGGGGCCGCCAGCGACGGGTCGAGCGCGATCCCGGCGAGGCGCTGAGGGTCCGCCGCCGTGCTCGCGATGAGGGCCCGCACGGCGCCGGCGCGAGAGGACGGCTCGTCGAGCGCCTTCCGGAGCGCCGGGACGAGCTCGGGCGCCGCGACGCTCCGGGCGGCGCGGAGGGCGGCGGCTCGCACGGACGGCACCGGGTCTTCGAGCAGGTCCTGGATCGGGTGGAAGAAGCCGGGCACGGCGAGCTCGCCGAGGATCCCGACGCCCTGCGTTCGCTCTCCGGCGTCCTGGGACACGAGGAGGTCCTGGAGTGGCCGACCGGCGTGGAGAAGGCCGCCGAGACCGCCGTGCCGGATGAGCGCGACGATGGCCGAGCCTCGCGTCGAGAGTCTCGCGTCCTGGAGCAGGGGGACGACGAAGGGGACGGCGTCCGCCCCCGACAGCCGGCAGTACGCCGCGATGGCCGCGGCGCGGGTCGACTCGGCAGGATCGGCCATCAGGGTCCGGACGCGCTCCGCGTGGCGGGACGCGCCGCGCTCGGCGAGGTAGGACGCGGCCTCGGCGCGGACCTCGGGATCGGAGTGCGACGTCAGGGGGGCCACGAGATCCGACCAGTCCGACCCGGTGGCGGCTCGCGCGACCGAGAGCGTGTGGAGGACGCGCAGGCCGTCGCTCTCCCCGAGGGCCGTCCTGAGGACGCGCGCGCTCGTCTCGTCCGAGAGGTCGACGGAGCCGCGCCCGAGGTCGAGCCGTCTCATCACGAGGCTCGCCGAGAGGGCGTCCACGTAGTGTCGTGTGGCGCGGAAGAGGAGTGCGATCCAGATCCCCGAGAGGAGCAGGAGCGGTCCCGTCCACGGGAGGACGTGCGTGCTCCCGGTCCGGCTGACGCCGAGGAACGCGAGGCCGAGGAGGACGGCGAGCACCGGCTTGAGTGTCCCGTCCACCACGGCCTTCGCCCGGGCGCGCTGCCGCGAGGTGAGCGGAAGGTAGAGGAGGTTGAACGCGGAGTCGTTGAGGGTGTACTTGAAGGAGATGTCCGCGGCGCGGGGGAGGGAGATCGCCCAGAGGGCGCCGCCGGTGACGAGACCCGCGACGCCGCCGAGCGCGACGGAGGCGGGGAGGACGAGAAGGGCGGCGAGAACGCCCCAGCGCTCCATGAGGCGTCCCGCGACGGCGAACTGGACGACGAGCCCGACGACGCCGGCCGCGACGCGGAAGTTCGAGAGGAACCCGACCATCCCCTTCGCGTCCGCGCCGTAGACCGACTTCAGGGTCAGGTCGAGCTGGTAGTCGGCGATCGTTCCGACGAGGGCGACGACGACGAGGGCGGCCCCGAGCGTGCGCGTCAGCGGCGAGGAGAGGACGGACCGAAGGTCCGCTACGAATCCCTCGCTCGCGCTCGCGCCGGTCCCGGCGTCCCGGGAGGCGGACGCGGGCTCCGGGCGTGCGTGGCGCGCCGTCAGCCGCTGGACGATCGCCCAGCAGCCGAGGACCGCGAGGACGACGACCAGCAGCAGGTCGGCGGCGCGAACCGCGGCCGCGAGCCGGCCGAGGAAGAGGCCGAAGGCGACGTTGGCGACGACGCTCCCGCCGGAGATGACACCGAAGAGCCGCTTGGCTTCGCGCGCGTCGAAGACGTCGCCGGCGATCGTCCAGAAGACGATCATCACGACGTTCCCCGCCGCGTCGAGCATGACCGCGAGGGTCAGCAGGAATCCGAGGGTTTCACCCACCGGCGTCGGCATGAGGATCCGCGCGAGGACGACGAACGCGACGATGGGCCCGAACGTGGCCGTGACGAGCTGCCGGGGCGTCAGGTGCCGGGCCGCGCGCCCGTGGAGCGCCACGGCCGCGACGAGCGCGAGCGGCGGGAGGAGGAACCGGAACGGGATCGCCCAGGGCGGGAGTGCGCTCAGGAAGAGCGACCGGCCGACGACCTGGCCGGTGATGACCACGCCTCCGACCGCGAGGAGCGAGAACGCGAGCATGAGCCCGACGCGGGCCCCCTCGCCGGGCTGGATTCTGAGGACCGTCTCGAGGACGGACGCCCGCCGCGCGCTGCTCAGGGGGCCTCCTCTGCGGAGGGTGCACGGAGCGCTTCGACGGCAGGCCGTCGTGTCGGCAGGGACCTCTTCATTCGCGGTTGGCGGCGGATTCTGCCACGGAGAGCGGACTTCGAACGCACCTCCGTGCGCCGGACCGTGCCGCTACGTGTAGCCCTGGAGCTTCTTCAGTGCTGCCTGCTTGAGCGCCATGCTCGTCGCGGCGCCGTGGGAGATCGTCCTGACCTCCGACTCGGGGAGCGTGTGCAGGAGGCGCATGGCGAAGGCGGGTGGCGTCTTCGCGTTGTGGACGAGAGCGACCCGCACCTCGAGGTTCGAGAGCCACTGGGTCGACTTCATGATCGCCTCGGCCGTCTGGAACGTGAGGAACGGGGACTTGGCGATCCGGATCACCTCGTCGGCGGTCAGTCGCGGGTTCTTCAGGAGCGAGTAGAGCACCTGCGGATCGGAGTCCTGGGCGAGGATCGCGCGCTCGACCCGGTCGGCCTTCGGGGCGAGGAGGAGCTTCTCCATTCGGGAGATCGAGCGGAGGCGGTCCCAGACGCTTCCGCGGGGCGCTCCCTGGCCTTCGTCTTCTGCTTCTTCGACGGCTTCCTCGAGCCCTGCATGCCCCGGAGCCTGCGGGCGGGTGCGGAGGGCCTCGACGAGCGCGGCGGTGTCGCCGTCCACGGCGAGGGCGACGCCGTCCGGAAGCGGAGCGACGACGGTCGCGGTGGCCGCGGCCTCGCCGCCCCCCGCGAGACGCAGGACGAGGGAGAGCCGCGAGAAGATCGCGAGCCTCTCCGTTGTCGGGAGCCGGAGCCCGCCGGCCGAGAGGTTCGTCCTGACCTCGACGGCCAGCTCGTTCTCCGACTCGAACTCCACCGTGAATGCCAGCGGACCTGTCCGGACAGTCTTCACGACGCTCTCCCCGCCGTCGAGTGTAGTGCGGCCCGCGCGACCGTAGAATCCGGCCACCCGTCCCGACCCGGAGTCCGGAGATCGGAGGAGCCCATGACGAGATCGACCGTCGCGATCGTCCTCACCCTGCTGCTGTCGCCCTCTCCCGTCCTCGCGCAGGCCGACCCGCACGCCGGGCACGCGCACGCGTCTCCGGCCGCGACCGCCACGTCCGCGCCGGCCGCGGCACCCCTCCCGCCGAACGAGGCGATCCCGCCCGACGCCGAGGGTGCGAAGGCGGCCCTCGCGAAGAGCCCGCGGCACGGCGAGTGGGTCGACCTGAAGCTCGCCGACGGTACGAAGCTCCTGACCTGGGTCGTCTATCCCGAGTCGAAGGCGAAGGCCGGCGTCGTCCTCGTCATCCACGAGATCTACGGGCTGACCGACTGGGTTCGCGGCGTCGCGGACCAGCTCGCCGAGGACGGCTTCATCGCGCTCGCTCCCGACCTCCTCTCGGGCCTCGGCCCGAACGGGGGCGGCACCGAGGCCCTCGGGGCGGACGTGACGAAGACGATCCGGACACTGACGCCGGAGCAGGTGTCTGCGCGGCTCGACGTCGTCCGCGACTACGCCCTCAAGCTCCCGGCAGCGAACGGGAAGAGCGCCTCGGTCGGCTACTGCTGGGGCGGCTCGATGAGCTTCGCCTACGCCGCCGCGCAGCCGAAGCTGGACGGTGCCGTCGTCTATTACGGCTCGTCGCCGGCGGACGCGGCGGCCTACGCGAAGATCGCCGCGCCCGTCCTCGGCCTCTACGGCGCCGACGACGCGCGCGTGAACGCGACGATCCCGGCGGCGGAGGCCGAGATGAAGAAGCTCGGCAAACCGTTCACCGCGAACGTGTACGAAGGAGCCGGGCACGGGTTCCTGAGGCAGCAGGCCGGGAGGGACGGGGCGAACCGCCGCGGCGCGGAGAAGGCCTGGGCCGCGACGCTGTCGTTCCTGCGGGAGAGGCTGAAGTAGAGGCCGGGCCGGTTCAGGGCCGCATGCGCCAGAAGGTCCAGGCCTCGTGGGGGACGCCGGCGTCCTCGATCGAAGAGAACCCTGCCTGGCGCGCGTACCGTTCGAGGGTCTCGCGGCGCAGGACGGTCCCCGTCCCCGCCGCGTCGGGGCCGTTCATGGCGGAGGGAAGGCACGTCAGGACGCTCCAGCCGTAGTTGAGCCGGTCGTTCGCGGTGGCCGGGAGGGAGAAGGCCTCGCCGGACTTCTCCTCGACGACGAGGACCGTTCCGGCCGGTGACGCGAGCCGGCGCATGGCGGCGAGGGCCTCGACGGGGCGCGGCATGTCGTGGAGCGACTCGAAGGCGAGGACGAGGTCGTATCCGCCGGGCAGGTCGGGTGACGCCGCGTCGACGGCGTGAAACGCCGTTCTGGAGCCGACCCCGTGAACTCCGGCATTCGTCCGGGCGGTCTCGATCGAGAGTGGATCGAGATCGAGACCCTCGACGCGGGCACCGGGGTATCCCTTCGCGAGGGCGATCGACGCCCAGCCGGCGCCGCAGCCGACGTCGAGGACTCGGGCGGGAGGCTCCGCCCTCAGGCGCGCGTCCACGTCGGCGATGCGGGGAAGCCAGTCCGTTGCGAGAAGCCGGAGGAAGGCGGTCCGGCCGAGGTCGGCCTGCGCCGTCCGCGCGTCTTCGGTGCCTTCCGGAATCCCCTCTCCGGTCCGGAATGCCTCCAGCAGGGCCGGCAGCTTCTGCGCGAGGGCGACGAGGCTGCGGGGTCTCGCGGCGGACCAGATGAGGCTGTCACGCTCCGTCAGGACCTCGGCGGCACCGGGCGGGAGGAAGAAGCGCCGTTCGGAAGCGGGTGCGGCCGGGTCCTCGCAGCCCAGGATCTCCGCCGCCGCCTGCTGCTCGAGCCACTCGCGGACGTACCGCTCGTGGGTCCCGGTGCGCTCTCCCAGCTCGACGGAAGTCGAGGGGCCGTGCCGGGCGAGGTCGTCATAGAAGCCGAGCCTCTCTCCGAGGTAGATCGTGAGGACGTCGTGGACGGCGAGCGTGGCGTTCGAGATGCGGGATGCGAGGAGTTCGGCGTCGGAGGTCACCGCGGGATGTTCTCACCCCGCAGCGCAGCTCAGCGGAGCCGGCGGAAGGAGACGGTGACGCGCCTGAGGTCCGGGCGGGAGTCGAGCCCGCTCTCCTCGGCGGAGATCGGCTCACCCGCGAAGAAGTAGGCGTTCAGCCCTTCCTTCGGCGGCGGGGTGGCGAAAGCGAAGTGGAGCGTCGCGGGCTTTCCGTGGAGCTCCTGCGAAGTGAGGTACGAGACGAGCGCGTGCTCGGCGGAGTGGTATCCGTTCTTCCAGAGGTGCTGCTTGGCGCCCCGTCGTGCCGGATCGTCGAGGTCGATCCAGCTCCAGACTTCTCCGTTCTCCCGGTCGACGAGCCGGTCGAGCCAGCAGGCGTACGTCTTCTCGAGGTAGCCCGTGTACCGGCGATCCGTCAGGGCCAGGGTCGCGGCGGCCTGGTCGAGCTCGGCGGCGATCCACCAGGTGACGCCCGCGTCGATCGACCCGTCCCGGCGCAGGCCCGAGGCCCAGCAGCCGTAGCGTGGAAGGAACGCGCGAGAGAGGACCTTCGGCATCCGCTCCCGGGCCCAGGAGGAGAGCGTCGCGTCTCCGAGGAGGGAGCCCGTCCGCTCGATCATCCAGAGCGCCTTGATGGTGTGACCGAAGTCGGTGTGCCGGGAGCCGAGCCCTGATTCGAGCGGGTCGTGCAGCGAGCCGCGGAAGAGGCCCAGCTCCTCGCTCCAGAAGCGGTCGATCAGTATCCGGGCGATCCGCGCGAGGTCCGTGCGGAGCTTCGAACGGTGGGGCTCGGGAGCGACGGAGGCCAGGAGCAGGGCGTAGGCGTTCACCTGGTCGAGCTGCGCGACGAGCTCGACTCGGGCCGTCTCTCCGCCGACACCTCCCGCGGCCCAGCGGAGAAGGCCCCGGGACCGGTCGTCGTAGCGCTCGAAGATACCGTCGTAGAGGAGGAGCGCGTCGGCGAGGACCTCGGGGTCGCGCGTCAGGTAGGCGTAGAAGGCGATACCGAGGTTCGCGTAGGCGAGATCCTGCGAGTTCCTCGCCTCGACGGGTGGCCGCGCGACACCGTCCTTCCACCACGACACGGCGCTCCGGTTGGTCCTGTCGAGGGCGTGTGCGCGGAAGTAGTCGACGCCGGCCTTCGCGAGGGCGAGGTACTTCTCTTCACCGGTCAGGTGGAAGGCGACGCCGTAGAAGAACGTCTGCCGCGACCGCATCCGCGTGAACTCCTTGCCGAGCTGCGAGGAGACCCACGGTCCGGCGACGAGCATCTCGCCGCACGGGAGGTCGGGCTGGACGAGAGCCCCGTCGTCGCAGCGGAACGTGGGGAACGCACCGACGGGCGACCCGAGCGCCTCGGGCCGAAGCCAGAAGGGAGCGAGATCCCGCGAGAGGTGGGCGACCCACGCCTCGCCCGCCGGGAGCGGTGCCGGGACGGGCACGAATGCCCCGCGGCCGCAGGAGGTCGCGGCGAGGAGAACGAAGAGCCCGAGAGACGCGAGCCGGGCGGGAACGGAAGAGCGAGCGGATTGCATGGCGGAATCCGCCGGAGAGGTTATCAGCGGCAGGCGCTACTCCAGCGCTGCGAAGGGACTCGGCTGCGCGCGGGGCGGAAGGAGCGGAACCGGCGTGGCCGGCTCCGAGCCCAGGGCCTCGGCGAGGAGCGTCCCGACCGCGTCCGTTTCGAGGAGGAACGCGTCGTGGCCGCTCGGGGAAGCGAGCTCGCGGTAGCGGGCACCGGTGGCGCGGGTCCACCGGAGGACCTCCTCGGGAGGGTAGAGGAGGTCCCCCGGGATGCCGACACCCGAGAGCGAAGCCCGGACGGGAGACAGGGCGCGCGCCACGCTGCCGCGGCCCCGGGCGACGTTGTGCGCGTCGATGGCGTCCAGGAGCGTCAGGTAGCTCTTCGTCGTGAAGCGGCGGACGAGCTTCTCGCCGTGGTGCTCGAGGTAGTCGCGGACGGGGTGGGTGGCCGGAGCGGACGGGCGGAAGCGCCGCTCGATCTCCCCCGGAGTCCGGTAGGTGAGCATTCCGACCATCCGTGCGAGGGCGAGGCCCGACCGGGGCGCGGCCTCGATCGCCGTCCGGTGAACGTGGTTCCACGCCGCGCCCCACGCGGTGGGAGAGGCGGGGGCGGCGAACGCGATCGCCGCCCGCGACGCCTCCGGGAAAGTTGCGCAGTACTCGAGGGTGACCATGCCGCCGAGCGAGCCCCCGGCGACGAGGGCGAGGCGCGGGATGCCGAGATCCGCGACGAGGCGAGCGGCGAGGCGTGCCATGTCGCGCGTCGTCACGGCCAGCGGCCTTCCCGCGTGGCCGGCTCCGCGGAGGAACCGGGTGCCGTAGCACGACCCGAGGAGGTTCGGGGCGAGGACGGCGAAGCGGCGCGTGTCGATCGGCAGACCCTCTCCGACGAACGGACCCCACCCGCCGAGGTCGGCGGGGGAGCCCGTGAGCGAATGGAAGAGGAGGACGACGTTGTCCCCGGTCGCGTCGATCTCGCCTTCGAGCCGGTAGGCCTGCCGCACGTCGCGCAGCGTCTCGCCCGACTCGAGCGTGAAGTCGCCGGCGCGGTGCGTCGAGAGGCCCTTCTTCAGCGCGGCGGCGTCGGGAGGGCCGCTCACGGGGCGCTCCCGACGAACGTGCCGCTCTCCTCGTCGCGAGCCGGCGCGGCCCAGCCCAGGACGCGGAGCGGGACGCCGTGGACCTGCGCGAGGCGCGCCGCCTCGGCCGCAACGACCTGCGCGCCCGTCCGGGAGAGGACGAGGAGCTGGTCGTGCGAGAGGCGCCGGAGAGGGCTGGCGTCCGCGTGGAGGCGCGGGTCGCGGTCGTAGACGGCGTCGACGTCGGTGACGATGTGGCAGGCCCCCCCGCCGAGGGCCGCCGCGATGGCGACAGCGCTCGTGTCGGAGCCACCTCGCCCCAGAGTGGCGGTCTCGCGGTCGGGACGTTCTCCCTGGAATCCGCTGACGACCGGGACGACCCCGCGCGCCAGGAGCGACCGCAGGCGACGGACGTCGACGTGGGCGACCCGGGCGTCGCCGAACTCGCCGTCGGCCCTCACGCCCGCCTCGCCTCCCCGCAGGCTCCGGGCAGGGACGCCGACGGCATTCAGCGCCGCGGCGAGGAAGGCCGCGGAGAGATCCTCGCCGGTCGCGAGCGCCCGGTCGACCTCGCGCGCGGCCGGTCCGGCCCCGCGTCCGGACTCGAGGGCACCGAGGGTCTCGAGGATGTGGTCGGTCGTGTGCCCCATTGCGCTCACGACGGCGACGACCTGCCGCCCGCCGGCGACGAGAGCGGCGACCCGCCGCGCCGCACGCCGGATCCGCGCCGGCGTGCCGAGCGACGTCCCGCCGAACTTGACGACGAGGGTCTCGCCCAGGGCGCTCATCGCGGTCTTTCCGGCGCGACGGAGAGACGCGCGAGGGAGGCGTCGAGGTCGACGAGGAGGTCGTTGAGGTCCTCGAGGCCGACGGAGAGGCGGACGAGGTCGGGCGAGACGCCCGCGGCGAGCCGCTCCTCCTCGGTGAGCTGCTCGTGGGTCGTCGACCAGGGATGGATGACGAGGCTCTTGGCGTCGCCGACGTTGGCGACGAGGGAGAAGAGCCGCAGCCGAGCGATCAGGTTCCTCGCGGCCTGCTCGGCAGAAACGCCCGCGGGCGGCTTCACGCCGAAGGTGAGGACCCCGCCGAAGCCCCCGGTGAGCGTGCGGCACGCCGTCTCGTGCGTCGGGTGGGACGCGAGACCCGGGTAACGGACCCATGCGACGTCCGGGTGCGCCTCGAGGTGGCGCGCGACGGCGAGGGCGTTCTCACAGTGGCGGCGAATCCGGAGCGGGAGCGTCTCGAGGCCCTGGAGGAAGAGGAACGAATTGAACGGGGAGACGGCCGCGCCGACGTCGCGCAGGAGGACGACGCGGAGGCGGGCGGCGTACGCCGCCGGCGCGAGCGCGGAGAAGGAGAGCCCGTGGTAGGCCGGCTCGGGGTCGGAGTAGAACTCCCGAAAGCGCGGCGAACCGCTCCAGTCGAATCGGCCCGAGTCGACGACGACGCCTCCGATCGCCGTGCCGTGCCCGCCGATCCACTTCGTGGCGGAGTGGAGGACGACGTCGGCGCCGTGGTCGATGGGGCGGCAGAGGAGCGGCGTGGCGAACGTGTTGTCGACGACGAGCGGGACCCCCGCCGCGTGGGCGACGTCGGCGAG
The DNA here is from genome assembly GCA_937927565.1 of uncultured Holophagales bacterium. Taxonomy (GTDB): domain Bacteria; phylum Acidobacteriota; class Thermoanaerobaculia; order UBA5066; family UBA5066; genus UBA5066. The sequence continues at coordinate 6,051 of CALBDV010000113.1, read as the reverse complement.
GGCGCGGAAGTCCGGCACGTCGAGGCGAGGGTTCCCCACCGTCTCGACGTAGACCGCCCGCGTCGTCCCGTCGATCGCGGCGGCGACGCGGGCTGCTCCCCCGGAACCCGACGCGTCGACGAACCGGACGGTGATGCCGAGGCGCGGCAGGGTGTGGGCGAAGAGGGCCCAGGTCCCGCCGTAGAGCGACGTCGTGGAGACGATCGACTCTCCGGAGCGGGCGAGGTTGAGGATCGCGAGGATCTCCGCGGCCTGGCCGCTCGAAGTCGCAACGGCGGCGACGCCCCCTTCGAGCGCGGCAACCCGCCGCTCGAAGACGTCGGTGGTGGGATTCATGATCCGCGTGTAGATGTTGCCCGGCTTGCGCAGGCCGAAGAGGTCGGCCGCGTGCTCGGGACTGTCGAACACGTACGACGTCGTCGCGTAGATCGGAACGGCGCGGGCGTTCGTGGCGGAGTCGGCGCTCTCCTGGCCGGCGTGGATCGCGAGCGTCTCGGGGCGGAGGGCGGGGCGTGTGGCGGTCTCGGTCGTGGCGGCCATGGCGTTTCCTTTCGTGGTCGTCGCGGGGGGAGAAAACAAAAACCGGCCCTCTCTCGCGAGAGGGCCGGTCGGGTTGCCGTCGTTCGGCTGGTTACGCTCGGGGCGTCACATTCGCCGTCCCGCCGCGTGCCCCGACTCCTCCTGCGAGAGCAGGGAAGGGCTGCACATGCACATCGGAATCGACATGAGAACCGAAATGCGTGCCTCGGCGAGAGGACGCGCCAGGGCCCCGGACGGAATGCCCGCGGACGGGCTGAGGCTGGCGACGCGGTCCATCGCCGTGCAGGGTAGAGGAAGTCCCCCCGCCGTTGTCAAGGGGATTCGGCACTCCTGGCGAGATACTCGGCATTCCCGTCCGCCATGGGAAAGACCCTCGCGCCGGCCGTTTCGGGGCCGTCCCTCGATTTCGCGTATCGTCCCGTCGAAGAGCGGCGAGGCAAACGCCGCCCCAAGGAGCCTCGATGCGTGCGTCCCGTGCAATCCCGGCAGGATTCGTCCTTCTCCCTCTCGTGCTCGTCGGCTGTTCGTCCGTGAAGTACGGCTCGCAGCGGATCGAAGGCGGAGATCTGTCGGCGGTGAAGACCTTCTGCGCTCTCGTCGCGCCGCAGGACAAGGTCCCGATGGACCCGGCGATGCGGGAGTACCTGACGAACCGCGTCACCCCGGCTGTCGTCGAGAAGATGAAGAGCAAGGGCTATGTTCAGGCGCCCGAGGCCGAGGCCGACGTCATCGTGGCCACGCACGCCCTCATCGGGATCGAGGACGTCGGCGCGATCCGGTGGAACGCGACCGTTGCCGTCTGGGATCCGTGGGGTCCGCTGGTCGGAGGGTTCTACGCGACGTCGGCCGTCGGAAAGAAGGCGTCTCTGATGATCGACGTGGGCGACCCGAAGGCCAAGAAGCTCCTGTGGCGCGGCTGGGGCACCGGAACGGGAGAGCTCGGCGCGGGACACGATCCGGCGAGGATCCGCAAAGTCGTGAACAACGTGCTCGCCGGCCTGCCGAACGCGAAGGCGAAGTAGCGGCTAGGAGAGGGCTCTCGAAAGAGACTCTCCCCAACCTTCGTCGTGAATCACGCGGGCCGCCGTCGCGGCCCGCAGCCGTTTCAGCGGCTCGAGCCGGCGGAGCGCGAGGCGGTACGGCCTCCCGGCGGGCCCGCTCACCTCGGCGCCGGCCAGGGCGAGGCCCCGGCGGCGGAAGTGGATTCCGGCCAGGTCGCGGCCGATGGCGGCAGGGGTACCCCGGAAGACGTAGGTCGCCGCGGACGGCCCCGAAAGGAGCTCGAGGACGACGAGCTCGCCGACCCGGGCCAGCAGGAAGGACGCCGTGTTCTCCGGCAGCACTTCCTTCGCCGCGAGGCCCTCGTCGTCGGGGTCGAGGAGGTCGGCGAGACCCAGGGCGCAGGAATCCCGGCCGGCGCTCTTCACGATCTGCCGCGCTCCTTCGAACCGTTCGGGTGCCGAGAAGGAGACGAGAAGGCGTTCGAAATCGGTGTCGAGATCCCTTGCCGGCACGGCGCGGCCGTCCGAGAAGAGCGGCGTCCCGGACGCCCGGGCGCAACGCTCGAGCATCGCATCCCGAGCCTCGCGGACGGCACGAGCGAACGCGTCGGTCCGGCGCGCGAGCCGGCCGAAGTGGAAGGCCCCCTCAGCCGTGGAGAGGACGACTTCCCAGGTTCCCTCGACGAACCGGACCTCGTCGACCGAGCCGAGCGGGATCTGGAACGGGTCTCCGCCGCCGGCGACGACCGTCACGTGCGTCGGCCAGACGAGGAGCCGCGCGTCGCGAGCGGGTCCGGGCTCGAGGAGCGCGCCGTCGAACGGCTCGGGCTCCCCGAGGCCGTGGGCGAGGAGTCCGCGGACGCGGGCCGCGTCGCGGGCGTCGGCGAGGGCCCTGGCGAACGTCTCGTGACGGCGGGCGAGCATCGAGAGCCGGAGCTGGCCGGCCGGGTGGAGGCCGAGCGTGAGGACTCGCCGTTCGTCGGCGAGCGTGTCGGCGTCGAGGAACTCGACGCGGATTCCGCCGACGCTCACGCCGTCGTCGTCGACGAGCGCCTCGCCCTCGCCACCGGCAGGCGCACCCGGGAGCCCCTCCGTCTCGAAAACGCAGAGGGCGCGACGGGTCTCTTCGCCGCCGCTCATCGGCCCGGCGTTCTCAGGCGAACCTTCCGCCGCACTCGGGACAGAACTTCGGGCTCCCTTCCGCCTCGGTGCCGCAAGTGACGCACTTCTTCTTCGCCGAAATGGCCTTTCCGCAGTCCCCGCAGAACTTCCCGCCCTGGGTCTTGGCGCCGCAGTGCGGGCAGACGGCGCCCGTGACCGTCGCCACGTCGCGCTGCTTCATCCAGTCGACCTCGCGGGCCTTCTGGTGGACCTGCTCCCGCGCGGCCTCGGCCTGGGCGGAAGCCAGCTCCTCGTCGAGGTCCGGGGCGCACCCTTCGCAGAGGCCGGCCTTCTTGTTGAAACAGACGGGGCCACAGATCCACTTGCCGCAGCGCGTGCACTGGACGAAAAGGGGCTTGATCTCGGTGACGGCTTCTTTGAGAGCCGCGTCGTGTGCCGGGCCGCCGACGGCTCGCTGGACCTCGTAGGCTCCGTACGCCGCCCGACCGAGGATCCCGCCGAAGATGTTCCCGGCGGCCTGGAGCGCCGACGTGGCCATCCCGAGCTTGCTGGGCTTGAAGCTCGACATGTACCCGTTGCCGCACTTCTCGCAGAAGAACTTGAACTGGAATCCCTTGTCGGTGGAGAGGTCTTCGTAGTTCCCGGTGAACTCGATCGTGGCCACGTTTCCTCCGGTTCCGGTATGGGCGGGGGATTATCGTCCTGTCGGCGGTATCCGGTCGAATCGAGCGCGGGCGGCGCGGGGCGGGCCAGAATGTGACCCGCTGAAGAAGATGGACCACGGGGCAGGGGTCAGACGCAGACCCGTGGCGTGGGTGGCCCGACGGATCAGGACGGCCTCGCGCATCCGCAGTGCATCGCAGGTCCGCTTGGAAAGGCGCTTCAAGCGTTTCGAACGGTCACGGAGCAACCGCGGGGCCGCGTCTCTCTCGGCGGCATGATCGTTGCTATCTCCCGTCGCGTCAGATCACGAGAATCAGATTCCATAGCCCCGGGGCTGGAGGAATGTGCATGAGCCGAAAGACCGACCTGCTTCTGTCGATCGCGTTCGCGGGTGCGGCGCTTTTCTACCCGGCCGCGGCGCAGGCCGCCGACGCTCGCGACGTCACGCTCGTCGTGCGCGAGGCGCAGCCGGGTGCAGCGATGCATCCGGGCGTTCGCCCCCGCGTCGAGCCGCTCGTCGCGGCCGCCGATGCGCTCGAGGAGCACCGAAACGCCATCGGTCGCGGACCGCAGGACGGCTTCGCGTTCCGCGTCGAAGAGAAGGACACCCTCGGTCAGTCGCACGTGAGGATGTCGCAGACCTACCGGGGTATCAGGGTCCTCGGCGGTGAACTCATCGTTCACGTCGACGCCGACGGCCTTCTCGGTATCAACGGCCGATTCGTCGCCGGGCTCGACCTGCCGGCTGGCCCTGCCCTGACTCCGACGGAGTCCGCCGGAGCCGTCGTCGACCGGATCCAGGCGAACGGAGGCGCGAACGTCGAGGTCGTCGACGTCCTCGAGCCGGTCATCTGGGGCTTCTCCGGCGAGCCGGTCCTCACCGTCCCGGTGCGGGCAATGTGGGTGGAAGACGGAGAGCTCGTCTTCGAAGACGTTCACGTCGACGCCTCGAACGGCAGGTTCGTCGGTTCCGTCGCGCGGATGTACACGGTGAAGACCCGGCGCATCCACAACCTGAACCAGGCCTGCATCTCGACCGGGAACGAGCTGCCCGGGACGCTCGTCCTCTCCGAGGGCGGAACCTCGACCGACACGGCCGTCATGGGGGCCTACAACGGCACCGGGATGACGTACGACTACTACAAGGCGGTCTTCAACCGCACCTCCTACGACAACGCCGACGCGGCGGTCGTCTCTTCCGTCCATGGTCAGTTCTCGAGCGGCTCGAGCTGCACGAAGAACAACGCGGCATGGCTCGACTCGCCCTACAACCAGATGGCGTTCGGCGACGGGGACGGCAGCACGTTCTCGAACCTCGCGAATGGTATCGACGTGACGTCCCACGAGCTGACCCACGCCGTCTGCTCGCGGACGGCGGACCTCGTCTACCAGAACGACCCGGGCGCCCTGAACGAAGCGAACTCGGACATCCTGGGCCGTGCGGCCGCCTTCTGGGGTGGGTACGGCAGCGCCACGACGACGTCCGCCTGGACGATCGGCGCCGACGTCTACACCCCGGGGACGTCGGGCGACGCTCTCCGGTACATGTACGACCCGTACAAGGACGGCTACTCGGCCGACTACTACCCGACCCGGAACTACGCCTCGGGCTGCACGCCGTCGAGCAGCAACGACTACTGCGGCGTCCATTCCAACAGCGGCATCGGCAACCTCTTCTTCTTCCTTCTCTCGCAGGGCGGGACCCACCCGCGTGGCAAGACGACCGTCGCCGTGACGGGCGTCGGCCTCTCGAAAGCGCAGCAGATCTGGTATCGCGCCCTGACGGTCTACATGACGTCGTCGACGACCTACCAGGGAGCACGCACCGCGACGGCGAGCGCCGCGGCCGATCTCTACGGCGGGACCTGTACGGCCGACTGGCAGTCGGTCCACAAGGCATGGGACGCCGTCGGCGTCCCGGGGACCTGGTCCTGCGGGACGACCTACACGATCGCCGGCAACGCAGGGACCGCCAGCGCGACGGTCGCGGCCGGCACCGTCTCCACGACGGCCGACGCGAGCGGCAACTACACGCTGGCCGGCCTCGCTGCCGGGACCTACTCCGTCGTCGCCTCGAAGTCGGGCTGCACGTTCTCGCCGACCTCGATCTCCGTGACGGTCGGGCCGAGCGCGACCGGGAAGAACTTCACCGCGACCTGCTCGACGGGCGACACGGCCCTGACGAGCGGCGTGACCCTGACCGGGCAGAGCGTCGCCAAGAGCGCCTGGAAGTACTACTACATCGACGTGCCGTCGGGCGCCACGAGCCTCACGTTCGCGACGACGAGCGCCACGGCCGACGCCGACATCTACACCCAGTTCAACGCCAAGCCGACCTCCTCGACCTACATCTGCCGACCGTACGGCTCGTCGGGCAACGAGACCTGCACGGCGACGAATCCGAGCGCCGGCCGCTGGTGGCTCGGCGTCTACGGCTACGCGGCCGCCAGCTACTCTGTGACCGCGACTGTCCAGACGGCGGCGGTGACCTACTCGATCGCCGGGAGCGCCGGGACGAGCGGAGCGACGGTCACGGCCGGGACGAAATCGGCCACCTCCGACGCGAGCAACAACTACTCGATCACGGGCCTCGCGGCTGGCACGTACACGGTGACGCCCTCGAAGTCGGGATGCACGTTCTCTCCCACGACCCTCTCCGTGACGGTCGGACCGAACGCCACCGGAAGGAACTTCACGGCCACCTGCGGGACGGGCGGCCAGGTCG
>CALBDV010000112.1 GCA_937927565.1 uncultured Holophagales bacterium | reverse complement strand
GCCGGCATGGGGGTCCTCCCGCTCCAGTTCGCCGCGGGCGAGGACGCGCAGACGCTCGGCCTCACCGGGAAGGAGACCTTCGACGTCGGAGACGTCGCCGAAGGGCTCACCCCGGGCAAGAAGATCACCGTCACCGCGACGGCCGAGGACGGCACGAAGAAGACCTTCACCGCCACCCTCCGCCTCGACACCCCGAACGAGGTCGACTACTACCGCCACGGCGGCATCCTGCAGTTCGTGCTGCGGCAGATGACGGCGTAGGACGGCCCGTTCCTCGACGGATTCGCAGGAGGGCCGCGGGAGCGATCCCGCGGCCCTTCTTCATCGGACGACCGCGAAACCGAACCGCAGGGACTCCGTCTTTCGGTCGTACGAGAGGACGCTTTCCCCGTAGCCGTTGAAGTACTGCGCCATGACGAAGACCGACATATCGAGGAAACCGACGTGTACCGGGTAAGTCATATCGAGCTGGACGGAGCGGTGATCGAGGTCTTTTCCCGCCATCGCCGTCAATTTGAGATTCAGGCCGTTCGCCTTTCCGAACGTGGCGCGGAGCCTGCCGTAGCCACGGTATTCGGCGATGTCGTCCGCGTCGTCGAGGTAGGTCCAGACTTCCGGGGAGAGAATGAGGCGCCAGCCGTCCACCGGGCCGACGAAGAACCCGACGCGCAGGTAGGCGGTGTTCACGCTGCGGGAATCGGCGCCGTCCTTCCCGTTCGATTCGTGCTTGAAACCGGCTTGAAGTCCGTTGAACGACACGCCGCTCTGCTTCCTGGGCGGGATCTTGATCCACTCCCAAAAGAGCTCCGGCATGTAGCTCGTGTCGTAGAACGGGCTGGAGGCGGAATCGACGTCCCAGAGGGAGCGTTCGGTGTAGCCGAGCTGCAGGCTGCCCCGTGTCGTCGTCGAGGTCCTGGCGCCAAGGTCCGCGACCCTGTACTTGAAGCTGAACTGGAATTTCGCCGCCTCCGGCCCCGTTCCGTAGACGAAGTAGATCGGCTCGTGGGCCTGCAACCGACCCGCTAACGTGCGGCCGAGAACCGTCGCATCCGCGTCGGACGTCTCGCCGGCAACCCGCGCAGGGGGCCTCTCGAGATTCGCGAGTATGGGGACCCCGTTTCCTCCCGCAGGCCCGACGGCCACCGCCGCGACCTCGATCGCGGCCCGCAGTGTGGATGTCGAGTCCGGCAACGTGACCTCGATCACCCCGGGACCGGCCACGGCGTTCGGCAGACTCAGCCGATAGGATCGCGCGATGAAGCCGCCCGGAGCCACCGTCGAATGCGACGGTGAATCCGCACACAGCTCGAGCGGCCAGGATGCGCCGCCGATGACCAGGGAAGCGGGTATCACGGCAGGAACCGTGAAGCTGCGCTCGGTGGTCCCCGCGTTGAAGGCGACGAGCTCCAGCTCGACCGAGGTACCGGCCATCGCGGCGCCTGGGGCGACGGAGAGGACGGTCGTCAGCTCCTGCGCACGAACGACCCTGGCCGTGATCAGGAGGCTCAGCGCCAGGAGCAGGAGCCTCTGAGTCCGGATTCGCGCTCCTGGATCCGCCTTGCTCATCCGGCATTCACCACGACTGTCAGGGCTCGCGCGAACTGGTGTCGAACGTCGGCGACGAACCTGTCCCGGGGAAGCCCCCGCCACCTTCCCCCCCGAGTTCCCCGACTTCGCCAGGTCGCTCCAGCCCTTCTCGACCTCGGCGTCTCCCGGCCACCCGATCGCCCCTCGCACTCGTTCCGGGAATCAATCGGGGCGCCGCTGTCGCGCTCTATCGGGAGCCTCCCTTGGCGCCGATCCGCAGCGGCCCGGTATGACGCGCCATGGCCCCTTCCGGACCTCCCACTTCTCGGCCGTCGCGTACGGGCCGCCCCGCAGCCCACGTCGAGGACGCTCAGCCCCGGCCAGCGGGCGAGTTCGCCCCGGACGTAGTCCAGGAGAATCTCGTTGGCGGCGGCCGTCGAGAAGCCCCGGACGACCCCGGCGTCCTCCCAGCGGC
>CALBDV010000111.1 GCA_937927565.1 uncultured Holophagales bacterium | reverse complement strand
AGCTCCGCGGCGGCCTCCGCCTGGTGCCGGCCCTCCGGGTACGCCTTCAGGAACGCCTCCCACCCCGCCTCCGTCCCCGCCTTCTGCGCCTTCGCGAAGGCCGCCTCCTCCGCAGGGTCCTCGGAGATCAGCTTCTCGAGCTCGGCCGCGCTCCGCGGCCTCTTCTCCGGCTCCCTCTCCATGCAGGCCAGCGCCGCCCTGGCGAGGTGCGAAGGGCCGCGGGGCGTGCGGATGCGCAGGTCGCGATCGCGCTTCTTCGCCTTGATCGACTCGGCATTCCCCGAGTAGGGGAGGTCGCCGTCGAGGAGCTCGAAGAGGATCATCCCGAGGCCGTAGACGTCGGCCGCCTTCCCCACGTCCCGCCAGTGGGCCGCCTGCACCTGCTCGGGGGCCATGTAGGCCGGGGTGCCGACGCCGTCGGCAAAGAGCTCGGGCCGCGTGTCGGCGAGGTGGGTGAGGCCGCGCGTCAGGCCGAAGTCGGCCACCTTGACGACCCACTTCTCGCCCGCGTCGTTCCTCTTCCGCGCCGCACGCCCGGCCTCGCGGTCCCTCACGAGGAGGAGGTTCTCAGGCTTGACGTCCATGTGGACGAGCCCCGCCGCGTGGATCGCCTCGAGGCCCCGGCAGGCCTGCCGCAGGAGGTCGAGCCCCGGCTCGAGGCGCGCCTCGAGGTCGTCGGCCGTCTTCGTCAGCCAGTCCCTCAGGCTCATCTCGGCCGGCTCCATCGGGAGGAGGACCCAGTCGAGCCCCGCGTGGGTGCAGGCGAGGGGCATCTCGGTGGTGAGGACGTTCCGCCGGTCGACCACGCGCCGCTGGGCCTTGTACTCGGCGCCGAGCATCTGGACGACCGCCGCCGACTCGCCAAACGTCGGCACCGCCTTGAGCGCGACCTTCTCACCGAGGGTGAGATGGTCGGCGAGGTAGACCGTGCCCGTCGCGCCCTGGCCGAGGACCGACCGCACCGCGAACTGCCCGAGGAGGACCTCGCCGGCAGGGAGCTCGGGGACGGGCCCGGCCGGCGGAAGGCCGCCGGAGGGAGAGCGGACGCCCGACGGCCCGAAGCTGCCCGACGGGGCGGCGGCCGCCGGCGCACCGGTGAGGAACGGGGAGGCGAAGGCGGCGGGGATCGCCGACGGCCCGGAGAGGGCCGCGGGCACGACCGAGGGCGAGGGCGTTCCCGACGGGGAGCGGCCCGCGCCGAGCGGGGCCCGGCAGCGCGGGCATTTCACCCAGTTCGGCTTGACGGGCCCTTGGCAGGAGGGGCAGACGTTCGGGTCGACGACCGGCGTCTCGCAGGCCGGGCACTCCGCCCAGCCGGGCTCGAGAGGTTCGCCGCAGTTTCGGCAGGTACTCATTCCGTCCTCCCGCAGAGGGGGCACAGCCCGCCAACGGGTCGAACGCGCACGAACGTCTCCATGCCGCCTCCGCTCGCCGCCCTCCTCCCTGCCATGCAGCCGTCCCGGGCGACGCGTGAGCATTTTCCGCCCACGGGGCCCGTTTCGCGCAAGGTCCTTTCACGGGGCATTGCGAGGAGAAGCGACGGCGTCGTTTCCCCCGGGGTTTCACCCACCGTACAGGACGCCGTGCCCGTGGCTGGCCCAGAAGAGCTGCCAGCGGAGAATGGCCCATCGGGTCCCCACGACGGCGGCCCTGTAGATCGCACCTCCGGGCTGTTCCTCGAGCCAGAAATCCAGGGCCTCCGGCGCGAGAAGGTCACGATCCCCTTTCACGACCTCGTCGTAGACGCGTTCCACCACTGGCACGATCTCCCAAGTCTCCATCGTCGCCGCGGTCGGGACCGACGTGCGGACCTTCTCGCAGAGCTCGTCCAGCTCGCTGAGGCAGCTCCAGATCTCTTCTTCGCGGTCTCCCCCATCAGGGCCGGACAGGCGGCAAGCGTCGGTCCTGGCATCGCGGAAGGTCAAGACGCTCCAGGGGTTGACGGCCGACGCGACCGCCACGGCGCCAGCCCGAACCGTCGGCCCGACGTCCAGAGGGGAGGAGACCGCGATCCAAGGGGCCCGCGACCACCACCTCGCGGCGGCGCGTTCGGTTGCCGGGTCCAGGTCGACACGTGGCCAGGCTCTCCGGGCCTCGTCGAGGGTCTCCTCGGCGCCGATGCTGACCGCTTCGAGCTGCTCTCGCTCCTCGGGCGTGGCGAAGCCCCGCCAGTGCCACGGTTCGGAGCTCATCCGGCTCGCGATGGCCGCCCTCAGCCGCTCGAAGTCCTGCTCGCGCCCGGGTCGCGCCTTGACATCCACCTCGAAGTACTTACCCATGGTTCCCGCCTTCCCGGCCGCCGACAGCGGTGTTCCCTCAGATGTCCTCGGGCACCGGGACCCCGAAGTTCTTGAGGAGGTAGCGGACGACCCGGTAGAGGAGGCTGTCGGTGCTCGTGAGCTGGTTGACGAGGAAGAGTGCGGCCGGGACGAGGAAGAGCGACGCGAACCGGCGGACGCTCGTCGTGTCGAAGGGCCAGACCGGCATCTTGTCGACGATCTCGTAGAGGCCGTGGACGGCGACGATCTCGTTGGCGTCCTCCACCTCGTAGGGCTTCCCCTTCCCGCCGCGCGTGAGCTTGGCGTAGTGGTGCTGGAACGTCAGCGCGAGGCGCTCGAGGTCCTCGGCCTTCCTCGCCGACATCTTGCGGTGGGCCTTGGAGAGCGAGAGGAGGAGGAAGAAGGGGGAGAGGAGGAAGACGACCCAGAAGACGACCTTGTAGGCGAGGACGTTCGCGGTGAAGGGGTCGAAGAGGACGAGGAGCGAGAGGAAGATGAGGACGACGAGGACGAAGGAGTTCACCGCGTTGGCCAGGCGGCCGATATGCTGCAGCCCGCCCGCGCCGTCAGGGTGCATCGGCTCGATGCGGACATCGAGCTTCGAGCCGAGGATGTCCTGGATGAGGAACGTCGTGACCGCGCACTTGTAGAGGATGAGGGCGATCATCGCGAAGTTCACGACGATGAACGCCCGGCCGTAGAGCCCCGTGACCCCGCCGTGGATGGCGAGCCAGCTGTCAGTCTTGTGGAAGTAGTTGTAGACGTTGATGAGGAGAGAGAAGCCGAGCGCCCCCGCGGCGACCCATGCGTTGTTGTAGACCCGGTCGTAGCGGGCGACGATTCTCTCGAGCTCGGGGACCCGGTCGTCGGCGACGAGGCTCTCCCGCGAGAGCCGCCCCACGCCGTCCTCGATGACGTTGTAGAGGTTGCAGAGGAGTGCGGCGCCGGCCGGGGCGAGGAAGGCGAGGTTGATGTTGTCGAGGACCTGGCCGTACATGGGCCCGAGGCCGTTCTTCCCGGCGAACTGGCCGGTCAGGAAGCCGAGGACGTAGACGCCGCCGAAGGAGATCAGGAAGTACCAGGTGCCCGTCATGAACGGCGACCGTCGCGACAGGACCGACAGGCCGCGGAAGAGCCAGTCGGTCCGGTAGGGGACGAGACGCGGGATCGCGGATCGGTCGGGAGACGGGGCGTCAGGCGGCTGCGGCATCGGCGAGGACCTCCTTGCGCTGCTCTTCTCCTCCGAAGAGCCCGTGGCGGTGCGTCCAGAGGTACCAGAGGGAGACGGGGAGCCCGTACGCGAGGGCAGGGCCGTAGGCGAACGGCTCGAAGGTCGAGCGGGCGAGGAAGGGCGCCGCAGCGGTGAGAGCGACGGACAGGGCGAGGAGGACGGCGGCGTGCGCCTTCAGGCCCCGGGTCGGAGGAATACCCGTGAGGGCACGCAGCGACCAGAGGAAGAGCGCATAGCTCCC